>JBILFF010000158.1:0-3894 GCA_044351695.1 Bdellovibrionota bacterium | reverse complement strand
TGCGGGGCTCATCGAGAGCGCAATCCCAAACAAAAGGCAAAAAATCATGAACGCAATAATTTCTCCATTGAAGGCGTTTGTCGCTGCTTCGAGTGGGTTGCGAGGAATCAAGCTTAAGAGGGTTTCGGGTAATGACTTAGCTGCCTCTGCATTCTTTTGAATTTTGGACACGTCTTCGATTTTTTGCTCTGCAATACGAAAGTCGGCTCCTGGTTGAAAAAAATTCACCAGGCCCACTCCAATGAAAACAGAAAGACTGCTCGCCAGAATCGTAAAGAAAATCGTTCTCCTAAAAACTCGGCCTAAGCCTCGCGTCTCTCCCAACTCAAAAACACCCAAGATGAGGGCTGAAAAGATCATCGGAATGACAATCATAAAAATCAGGCGCAAAAAAATCTGACCTGCAGGATCGATCAAATTCTTAAATAGACTTTGAAGCCACTCCGACTCGGAGTGGTCGTGTAAAAAACCTCCAAAGAGGAGGCCCAAAAGAAGAGCGATGAGAAGACGAAAGGCTTTGGCCACCCCATTTTCTAGGCGGTGAGTGATTGGAGAGGCAACCAAAAATCTTTTTTCTTTGATTTCGGGATCAGCAGGTGCGAGGACTTGAGGATGTCAAAATTCGAAGCTTTGGTAGGCCGATCTTTGGTTCGTTGGGTATCGTGGGTTCAAAAAAGAGCCTTGCTCGTAGTGCTCGCTTTTGTGCCGCTCACAGCAGCAACCACTTATTATGTCGTGAATCATTTGAAGCTCGAAACAGACTACGCCGATTTGATCTCTGATGATTTAGATTTTCATGCGCGATGGGTAGAGTACAAAACGCAGTTTCCGAATGTGACCGACACTTTGTGGGTGGTAATCGAGGGCGGAAGCGCAACACAAAATCACCAGCGAGCTGCTGATCTCATAGAACGTGCTCAAGCAAATAAAAATCTCTTTCCCTACGCTTACAATCTTACGCAGTCGGATGATCCGCGTGGTTTTTTAGAGCTTCGTCCGGATCTGAATTTTAATGATTTGCTTCCGGGTGAGGCTTCGCTTCAGTGGTTGCAGCGTGAGATGCGAAATATCGAGGCCGCTTATCCGGGGGCCCAAGTCGCTATGACGGGAGCAGCGGCCCTCGCTTATGAGGAAATGCAAAATATCGCTAGAGCCGTGGGCGTGGCAGGAGTGCTTTCGTTTTTAATCACGGCGATTTTGTTGTGGATGGGTTTGGGTTCAATTCGAATGGCCTTCATCACCATGATGGGCCTAGTGGTTGGGCTCGTTTTTACAGGGGCTTTTGCGGCGGTTTCTATCGGCTATCTCAATATGATTTCGATTGCCTTTGCCGTCCTGTTTATTGGGTTGGGGCTCGATTACAGTTTGCATTTGTTTTTGCGCTATCGCGAATTCCTCACCAGCGGGGCGAGTCATGATGAAGCTCTAAAAAAAGCAGTAAGCCAAGTGGGTCAAAGCTTGTGGCTATGCGCGATTACGACTTGTGCGGGTTTTTATGCTTTTGTGCCTACGGATTATAAAGGTGTGGCTCAACTGGGGATTATTTCGGGCACAGGGATGTTTATCAATTTTTTCATTCAAATCTCGCTTTTGCCGGCTTTGGTTCATTTATTTCCTCATCGTCCAGGAAGTCTAAAGCCCTTTGCTCCGAGCCGAGTGGGGGCCTGGTTTACTCACAAGATTCAGCAGCATGCGTTCAGGATCCGATGGGCTTCGCTCGCTGTGGGGGTGCTAGGGATCTGGGCGGCAACACATATGCAGTTCGACCCTAATCCGTTGAGTCTACAAGATCCGAATACTCAGGCCCTCAAGACTTATGAAAAGTTGATGAACGAAAGCGATCGGTCGCCATGGACGGCGAAGATTTTAGAGGGCGATCGCGCGCGTGCCGAAAAGATTGCCTCTGAGCTGCAAAAGCTTCCGGAGGTGGCACAAGTTTTATGGGCAGGAAGTTTAGGGGCGCCCGAGCAGTACTTACCCAAAGAGGTGCTCGAGCGATTTAAAAATTCAGAGGGAACGTATCGGCTCGAAGTTTTTGCAAAAGAAAACTTAAACGACTTAAATGCGATGAGGAGGTTTAAGGATGCGATTTTGCCAATTGCTCCAAACGCAACCGATGATCCGGTAACCATCCCCTTAACGGCCGATGCGGTAGTAGAGGCCTTTGCGGAGGCAGGAGTGCTGGCATTGGTTTTAACGTTTTTGGTTATTTTTTGGTCACTCGCGAAGCTGCGAGATACCGTTTTTGCGATGACGCCGCTCGTTCTGGGCGGACTCCTGACGATTATCGTGATGAAGTTTACCGGTCAGGATTTCAATTTCGCCAATATCGTGGTTCTTCCTTTGCTTTTAGGGATTGCCATGGATTCGGGTATTCATGTGATTCATCGCTATCGACTTTCATCCGAGGAAAATCCAATTGCCGGAAGTACTTCTCGCGCAATGTTTTTTAGCGCGCTGGTGAATATTTCGAGTTTTGGAACTCTCGCTTTAGCGGCGCATCGAGGAATGTCGAGCATGGGAGTGCTGCTCTCGCTGGGTCTCGCCTTTATGCTGATTTGCACTTTCGTGGTTTTGCCAGCGCTGATTCGTCGAGAAAGCACATCGTCAGATCAATCGGAGAAAGCGAGATTGCGAGCCTGAGGGCTTTACTCAATGTGTCGATCATCAGAAATTTCGATCGTGACTCGTGGTGAAGAGCGACCGAGATGAGTTGATGGCTGAAGGACTAGCCTTTCGAATACAAAAAAGATTTTTAAAAACACAGTCCAGATACATAGAATACAAAAAAATTTTAAAAAGCGTTTAAAAACAATAAGATAGCCGGTATTAATATTTTATTTGGTATTCAATGGAATACAATTTTAGTCTCTGAGGGTCTAGCTGGGGCGCCTGGTCTTTGATAGGCTGCAGTCATGCCAAGGCCGCTTTTTGAATATGAAAACTATCGGGAGTTTTTAGCAGATCGCTACGTGGGGCTTAAACAAAGCAGGCCTGGTTTTTCGTATCGAGTTTTTTCGAGGATGGCGGGATTCAGATCCCCCAATTTCATTAAGCTGGTGATCGATGGAAAAAGAAATGTTTCAGAAGAGGCTGCACGATCTTTGGCGCGTGCACTTAAGTTGAATCGTCAAGAGACTGAGTTCTTTTTGGGCCTCATTCGATTGAACCAGGCAAAAAGCGATTTCGACCGGCGCCAGTCTTTTGCGGAGCTTCTGCGATTTAAAAACTTTCGGCAGATTCATCAGATACAGGCCGATCAATACGAGTACTACAGCGCCTGGTACGTGAGTGCGATTCGAGAGTTAGTTACTCTTAAAGATTTTAAAGAGGACCCCGAATGGATTGCTAAAAAACTTTACCCGTCTATTCATCCAGCAGAAGCCTCCCAAGCGCTAGAGCTTCTCTTGCGCTTGGGACTTTTGTCTCGAAACGAAAAAGGTCAGCTCGAGCAGCGAGATGCAAAAATTTCTACCGGCCACGAAGTGAGGGCAGCAGTGATTAAAAAATTTCATCAAGATTTGTTGGGTTTAGCTTCAAAAAGTCTCGACGAAGTGCCAGCAGAAAACCGAGAGGTGGGCGCCGTGAGCCTTGGGATTTCTCAAGAGAAAATTCCAGAGATTAAAAAAAGAATTTTTATGTTTAGGCAAAGTCTTCTCGAGGAGTTTGGGTCAGAAACTCAAAATTCGGATCAGGTGATGCAGCTTTGTGTGCAGCTCTTTCCCTTAAGTCGCGTGTCGGGGGGGGATTAAGTTGAGGACTCTGCTTTTTAGTTTAGTGCTTAGTTTGTCGGCTGCGGCCTGCGGGGGAGGAACGGATACGGGTAATCCTAAATCGCCCCAAGGGGAGGTTCGTGTAAGCCAAGGGCCTTTTGATGATCCTGCTGACGGATGC
>JBILFF010000057.1:0-13438 GCA_044351695.1 Bdellovibrionota bacterium | reverse complement strand
CCTTACGTTTGCGAGCTTCGCCCGCCATAAAAACTTCGGCCGCTCGATAACTCGAACGAACCATCGGACCAGAGGCTACGAATCGAAAGCCTAGATCCATTCCTACTTGTTCTAATTCTTTAAACTCATCAGGATGCACATATCGCACCACCGGATGATGGTTCTTGGTGGGCTGTAAGTACTGCCCCAAAGTCACCACCTCTACATCGACCCCGCGAAGTTCTTTCATCGTCTCGATGACTTCGTCTTTTGTTTCTCCCAAACCTAACATGATCGAAGACTTCGAGATGATACTCGGCTTGAGACGCTTTGAAATGGCGTGATAGCGCAAAGACAAATCATGATCGCAGCGTGGATCCCTCACAAAGGGAACCAATCGCCGAACAGTTTCTACATTGTGAGCCAATACGTCGACACCACTCTCGAGCATGGTCTCAATCGACCTTTCAAGCGTCTTTCGAAAATCTGGCGTGAGAGCCTCGACTAAAATCTGGGGATTCAAATGCTTAATGGCCCTCACGGTCGAAGCAAAGTGCTTCGAGCCCTCATCCTCAAGCTCGTCGCGATCGACGCTGGTGAGAACCACATAAGATAAACCCAGCTTCTCCACACTGGTCGCGATTTTTCGGGGCTCTAATGGGTCGAGAGCCTCAGGCTTTCCACCCTTCACGTTGCAAAAACGACAAGCACGTGTGCAGGTGTCGCCCATCAACATGAAGGTGGCCGTACCGGCATTCCAACATTCGTAAATATTAGGGCAGCGAGCCTCGGCACAAACCGTCGCTAGACCATGCTGCTTGACCAAGCCATCGATGGTTTTAAAGCGCTCCGATTCTTGAAGACGCACACGAAACCAATCGGGCTTTTTGGCGGGAGCCAAATCCTTCTCTAAATCAGGTCTTGTTTTAAATGGCTTAGAGGGCCTAGGCACCCCCCTTTAAAGCATTCTTTGCCAGAGCATATCAAGTAAGTAAGACCCTCAAAAAAGCCCTAAAAATCAATGTTTAGAGGCTCTTCTGGGGTTTGCCGGCCGAGCTCAAAATCCGCCCAATCAACTCAGGGTAGGCGACCCCCGCTAAGGCCAGTAAACGTGGATACATACTGATGGGAGTGAAACCCGGGATGCTGTTCACCTCGTTTAAAAGAAACCGCCCGCTTTGATCTAAAAAGAAATCAATACGAGCCATGCCTCGACACTCCAAAGCATCAAAAACACCCGAAGCAATTCGATGAAGCTCCGCCACTTGAGCAGAACTTAAATTTGCAGGAGCCACCAATTCTGCGGCATCTGGATTTACATACTTAGAATCGTAATCGTACCACCCGCTCTTACAAACAATCTCCCCGACAGGACTCAGAACTCTTGAGCGACCATCATCTAAAACAGCGACTTCGAGTTCTCGCCCCACAATCGCAGGCTCAATCAAAATACGATCACTCCACCGAAAAGCTTCTTCGACCGCAGCTTTTAACGCTGAAGCCGTCTCAACTTTAGAGACGCCCAAAGAACTCCCCGCAGTGGCGGGTTTCACAAAACAAGGAAAGCTCGTCGAGACTTTATTAAGTTCGGCAGGGGATCGCAGCTCCTGAAACGGCACGACGGGTAACTGAGAGGCCGCACAGATTTTTTTAGTGACAACCTTATCCATGGTATTGGCCGCCGCACGAATCGGACATCCCACATAAGGAATTCGAGCTGTTTCTAAAAAGCCTTGAATAGATCCATCCTCTCCACCCTCTCCGTGCAGAACGGGAAATGCACTATCGATCTCGACAAACTCACTTGTTCCCGAAACAACAAATCCGGCCGATCGTCCCTTTTCAGCATAAGGTCTAAAATCGATAGATCGCCCCTGAAGACCTGCTATCGCACGCGGATTGTCTGGAAGGGCCTCTAAATCTTTTTCTTGGGCCCACAGCATCTTTCCGGATTTTTGAATATAGATAATTTCTGGATGATAGAGCTGGCGATCTAACGCACGCAAAACATGCTTGGTCGAGATCAAAGAAACTTCGTGTTCTCCACTTCGGCCTCCACAAAAAAAGCCGACTCGCGTCTTAGAATTCATATGGATTAGCTTATTCGAAGCCTAGCGTGGTGCGCCAGATGAACTTATGAAGTGCGACAGCTCTTAATACGTTCGCCGACCTCTCTAAAAGTGGGATCGAGTTTTTGAACTTCTTCATACAGAAGAGCTGCTCTCTGCGAATTTCCAAGCATCATTAAGACTTCGGCTAATTCATAGGAGAGTGAGATTTTTTCTTGAGGCTCTAACTGAGGTCTCTGAAGAGCGGCATAGAAATACTCTTGCGCCCTACTCCAATTGGATCGACCCATCTCACAAAGTCCCAATTGATAATTTGATGTCGCGAATCGCCCCGGAATCTTTGCGCACAAAGCAAACTCTGCGATGGCGTCATCCAGAAGCCCCATTTCGCGGTAAGCAATTCCTAAATCATAGTGCGTTTCAAAATCCTCAGCACTTACGCTTTCGCCAACACCCTTTTTGAAGGCATCGAAAACATCACGCACTTCAGCCGGTACGAGTGACTTGCCCGTTAACTCTTCTTCAAGTTCGGCGGCGAGATCAAAAAAGTCTCCCTCTGCGTCTGAGCGAAGATCTTCTTGGAGCGAAAACTTCATCTTAGTCCCTAAAGCCTCGATTTCGACTTCTTTGGAAGGACTTAACAGGGGAGCGGGCTCTACCAAACTCACCGTTGCTTCCTCTTCGGGTGCCGACTGTGGCTTCTCAACCGCTGAATCGAGTTGCGACTCGAGCTGCTTTAACTCCTCATCGCTGAAATCAGAGTCGCTCAGTAAAAATGAGGCTTCTTGAGACGAGGATGGCTCTGCCTCCGCCACGTCCTCTGCCGGCTCAAATGGCTCGGCGGGTTCAGGATCGGAGTCCATATCCATCATGGTATTTAACTCAATAGTCTCCGAACCACTGTCGTCACTAATCGCTTGATCGGAAAGCTCCTCCAGCTCATGAGAGTTTGCCGCTGGTGTAGCTTCTTCCACTAAAAGAAAGTCTTGTAACTCGTCTTCAACAATCTCTTCCGAAGCGGATTTAGATTTCTTCTGCTGATCCGAGACTCTCTCTGCCTGCAGAAGAAGCTCATCGTCGTTGTCCATCACCGACTCTTTGGCAAATTCGGGCTGCGGCTGGCTCTTTGAGATGATGTCTTCATCGACAATGATACTAATATCTGAGTCATCAAGATCCTCACCAAAAACTTCTTGAGCCGTCTCCCGCAAATCCGCGCGGCGCGTGGGCTCATCCTCTAGGTTCGACCGGGCAAAAGAGAGTTCCATGGGATTCGTGTCTAGACTGGGATGCTTCGGGTCTACTGATCGCAGCTCGTCGGTTGCCAGCTTCATCCATTCCGTCGACCGAACTTCTTTCGCCAAAAGCAAAATTTCACTTAAGCTGTGAGCCAGCTCTTCTCGAAGCCTCAATTCTTGCAATACACTTTTTAACTTCCAACGAAGCGCGAGAGACTTTGGAAATCGGTTAAGTTGAGAGGCTAGAACTTCTCGAGCTTTCTCAGCGAGTCCATACTTTAGATAAACATCACACTCCGAAATGACCTTCTTCTCATCTAAATCCAGGTTCGACTTGGCAATCAACTCATCACCCGGATCGATGGCCTCTGGCTTCATCGCAATCTGCGATCGCGCTTGAGAACCTGTTGAGGACAAATGCCCCCCTCCACGAACTCTTTCTTCTGTAATGAGAATATTTTTCTCGTCTCCGAGCTTTCGATAGATCTTCACCAGCTCCACATCAACCGCTTTTGCCTTTTCGGGCTGCTTCATATCGAGAAAGGTCTTTGAGAGCAGCTCAAGCACTGCCGTATTGTGTGGATCTGATCGAAACGCTGTCTGTAAGCGCCCCAAGGCTCTCTTAGGCTCGCCGATTTTTAAATAGGAGCGAACTAAGAAATCGAGCGCTTTGAAGTCCTTCGGAAAGAGCTGCACCCAACGCTCATACGCGTGAACAACATCGATCCATTGACCCTTGCTACTGAGCGCCTCACACAGCTTTCGCAAGCATGATCGCGCTTCATCCTCTCGTCCTTCGGCCACGAAAAGCTCGATCAGCTTCATTTGACTCTCTGGATTGTGCGGGTCGAGCTCACTGATTCTTCGTAAAACTTCGAGAAGTGCCACTTTGTCTTTCGTCTGATCCAAAAAATCAACGACGATCTTATAATGCGACATTGCCTCTGAAACTAAGCCGAGCTGACTGTAGAGATTAGCCAGCTGCTCATGAATTCGCACCAAATCAGCCTTTGGCGCTCCCTCGTTGATTTTTAAGATTCTCTTTAGAATCGCGACGGCCTTACTGTAAAAACCATCTCGAGTAAAAATATCCGCAATTCGACGAAGACACTCAATCGCTTTGGCCAGATTTCCAAGCTTAAGATAAAGATCACTGGCCTTGCTAAGCGCTTTTAAATCATGGTGATCAAGACTCAAAATCTGCTCAAAGATCTCGAGAGCTTTCTCATTTGCACCCTTGGCCAAAAATTTATCAGCGGCAGCATAGAGCTTTGCCTTATCCACAAGTCCCCCTCGACTTCCTCTATTTTACTTCAAGGCGGGGAGTGCATCGGGGCGTCAAAATCAGTTTAACCAACGACTTAAGAAACCCGTATCATATCGACCCTCTCGAAATTCAGGATGCTCCATTAAGTCGAGATGAAGGGGGATGGTGGTCTTAACGCCATGGATCACAAACTCTTTGAGAGCGCCGGTCATTTTGGCAATGGCCATCTCGCGATTCTCATCATGAACAATCAGCTTCGCAATCATCGAATCATAAAAAGGTGGCACAAAATAATCACTGCAAGCCGTCGACTCTAAGCGAACACCATAGCCCATCGGAGGGTGAAACAAACTAATCTGCCCTGGATTTGGAGCGAAGGTTCTAGGATCTTCTGCCGTGATGCGGCACTCAATGGAGTGGCCCTTCCAAGAAATTTGATCTTGCGAATAACGCAGAGCATGGCCTAAGGCCGAGCGAATTTGTTCGCGCACGAGATCAACGCCCGTGACCATCTCTGTCACGGGATGCTCAACCTGAATTCGAGTGTTCATTTCTAAAAAATAATAATTTAAGTCCTTATCGACGATGAATTCGACAGTTCCGGTACTCGAGTAAGAAACAGCCTTTGCCGCTGCGACCGCTGTTTCTCCCATTTTTGCTCTTAGCTTTGGATTTAAAACAGGGCTTGGTGCTTCCTCCAAAAGTTTTTGATGACGTCGCTGAATTGAGCAATCCCGCTCACCCAAGTGAATCACATGGCCATGCTGATCGCCCAACACTTGAATCTCAATATGGCGAGGATTCTCGAGATACTTTTCGATGTAGACCTCTTCGCTGCCAAAAGCATTTTTACTCTCTGATCGCGCTATCTCCAGTTGTGAGTCGAGCTCCTCGAGAGATCGAACAATCTTCATTCCTCGCCCGCCCCCCCCCATGGCCGCTTTAATCAAAATAGGAAAACCGATTTTGGCGATCTCTTTTCGCAAAGAAGCATCCATCGCTCCCTTCAGCTTTATCGAAGGCAAGATGGGAACCCCAGCGGCCACAACCGTATCTTTGGCCCGAATTTTATGTCCCATCGAATCAATGGCTTCAGCACTAGGTCCGATGAACACCAAGCCAGACTGCTTACAAATTCGAGCGAACTCGGCATTCTCGGACAAAAACCCATAGCCTGGATGTACTGCCTCAGCCCCCGAAACTTCAGCAGCCGCTAGAATGGCTTGAATATTCAAATAACTTTCTTTGGGCGCGGGAGGACCAATACATACCGACTCATCGGCAAACTTCACATGAAGAGAATCTTTGTCTGCCGTAGAGTAAACCGCCACCGTCTTCAAGCCTAACTCATGACACGCCCGATTAACCCGCAAAGCGATTTCACCCCGATTGGCGATGAGCACCTTTTTAAACATTACTTAGCTCTTTCTGATCGCAAACAGCGCTGCATTAAAATCTACAGGCGAGCCATTTTCGATAAAGATTTTCTCGATCACACCACCCGCATCTGCTTCGATTTCATTCATGATCTTCATGGCCTCAACAATACACAAAACTTGGCCCTTCTGAACGCTTTGACCGACCTCTGCAAAAACCGCACTGTTCGGAGACGGCGCACGATAGAAAGTACCAATAAAGGGCGATCGCACCACATGAAGCTCAGACGAGCTCATCTCTTGATTTTTTGGAGCGGCAGAGGCAACGGACGCTAGAGGGGTAATCGCCGGGGCAGCATAAGCCACCTGCGCTTCGCGAGCACGCACACGGATACTCACCCCCCCATCGGCGACTTCGATCTCGGCAAGATCTGTTGAACGCAAAATCTCAGAGAGTTTACGGATCGCTTTTTCGGGAACCTTAAATGAATCACGCTCACTGGAGCTAATCGCGCTAGAATCCTTCATCTCCAGAAATAAAGTCTGCTTTCAAAGCCTTGTCGACAGAAAAAGCTTAGTTCTCTATTTTAGATGTACTTTGTGGAGATAAAACGCCTTCTCGGTTGTCTGTCAGGATGTAGGGCGTGATAAAAATCAGCGTCTCTTCACGAGTCGTACTTCTGGATCGACCCTTAAAGAGATGTCCTAAAATTGGTATTTCTTTAAGGCCCGGAACTCCTGATTCACCACGAGTATCGGATGTTTTAAACACTCCACCCAAGACTGCTGTTCGTCCGCTTTTCACTAAGAGCTCTGTTTGAGCTTCTCGAATATTGATGATTCGGTTTCCACCCACGCTCTCTGATCCTGGCTCATTACTTCTTGCCGAAACCTCTAACAAAACTGCCCCATCGTTAGTGATTTGAGGAGTTACAGAAATCTCAACTCCCGCCTCTTGAAACTGAACATTCGAACCCTCAGAGCTCGAAGACAAGAAGGGAATTCGAGATCCCTGAATGATACTCGCCTTTTTGTTATCTAAGACTGTAATGCTCGGACGCGATACGACGCGACCCATTTGTTCAATCTCAGCATATTGTAATTGGAGATCGAGATTAAAAATATCACTGACCGATCCCAAACGAAGACCGAGTGCACTACCTTCACTGCCGGGGAGCGCATCAATCGCAAACGACTGAAGGGCGGTGGGATTGGGCTGCGTAAAACCCGCCGATCCCACATTGATCGTTCGTGGAAATTGAAGACTGGTGGGATTGTTGCTCTCATCTAGACGAAGTGTGGGCCCCCACTGAATACCAAAAGATCTTGAGAATCGATCATTGGCTTGAACAATTCGGCTCTCAATTCGCACCTGAGGAGTTTGTGTATCAAGAACTTTAATCAGGCCCTCCACCCGCGAAAGATTTTCTGCAATATCTTCTACGATAATCGTATTGGTTCGATCGTCCGTATCGGCTTTGCCCCGCTCCGAGAGGACTGTTTTGATGCGATCGGCCATTTCTGATGCTGCTGCGTAGTTAATACTGAAGATTTTAATTCGAGTCGGCTCTAATTGCTTGGCCGCTTTGTCATTCGCGAGCGCGAGTTCTCTCTCTTTTTTGAGGGACTCAATCGGCGCAACGCGCAAAACATTTCCATGCTGCACTTTGTCTAAACCTTTAGAGGTCATAATGATGTCGAGCGCTTGATCCCAAGGCACATCAACTAACTTAAGCGTGAGCGTGCCCTTCACATCATCTGCGATGATGATATTTAGCTTTGAAACGTCTGCAATGAGTCGCAACACATCTTGAATCTGAGCATCTTGGAATTCAATCGAGACACGATTTCCTGTGTAAACGCGTGAGCTCATTCCCGTGAGTGTTGAAGTTCCCTCCGTAATCACAGTGCTCGGCAAGTCTTGAGTCACGACATCGCCCGATTCACCTTCGGGCAGCACCTCAAAACGCCTTTCCTCCTGACTGGGCGCTTCAAAGGCAGGCGACTCAGCCACTTTCTCTTCAGCCGGGGGCGCAACAGGCACAACCGGGGTCAAGATGGGAGCAACAGGTTCTTCCAATGAAGTAGCCGCCTCTGGAGTCGCTGCTTCGGTCGAACTCTCGGGCTTTGCCTCTGCCATCGGTTCAGCGGATCGAGTGACCTCCTTGGGAGTCTCTAACTCCGCAAGCGGTGGAAGAGCCGATGCTCCCTCGATCGATGGAGCGGTCACTGCAGTCTCTGAAGACGCAGGCATTGGTGTCCCGACAGGAATCACTCGGACGTCCAAGGAATTCCCATCAATGCTCGCCATATAATTTCCTGATTTGACGAGCTCAATCTCAATCCGAACTAAATTCGATAGGCTGTCTTCAATACTCTGAACTCGAACCGCTGAGATCAAATCGTTTCCGGCCAACTCCGAGGCCACTCCTTCTGCCAGTCGTGCATCAATCAAATCGACCATGACGCGATCTGGGCCCGTGAGCTTGAACACATTGTACTTCAGCTCCTGGTCCGCTGAAATCTTGATCAAAGACTCGGCATCCTGGCCCGTCAACTCGACGGACTGAACAAGCGCTGCCACCTGAGAAGCACTAGACTGCGCATCCGAAACCTCCCCAGAGCGAGTACCCCCGCACGAACTTATCACCGCCGAACCAACTAAGAATAGGGCCACCCTGATCAGCTTCATAAATCCTCCACTCACTTTCGTGCTCCAAACTTTTGTTCTTCTGGATTCAACATAATCGAATGTTCAGAAATCGATAGTTTACCCAATGGATCTCGAAACTCCTCCGCTACGACGACACGATCTTTGAGAATTCTCATTACCCGACCACGATTTCGTCCGATGCGTGTGCCGTTTCGAATGATATGACCTTTGCCATCCCCATCGAGCACAATGGCTCGCGGATTCGCCATTCCCCAAACAATGCCCACTAATTTAAATTTACTGAGATCAAAGTTCAGCAGCGGATTGTCAGACAAAACACGTTCTTCCGCTTTGCCTCTCAAAAAAGACTCAAAAGGATCCCTTTTACCAAAAGGATTGTAGGTGTAGTCAAAAACTTGTGACTCACCCAGCCCAGCAGGTGAAGTTCCGTCTTCGGAAGTGGGGGTCGATTTAATCAAAAGCTCATCACCCTGAATTTCTGTGTTTTGACCAACTACCCAAAGGCAAAAGAGCAAACTGTAAATCATGAGCCCTGACCTCCAAGAAACATAAAGGTCGTCGCAATACAATTTACCGTCAGCTGAGGAGCCGCTTCGTCCTTCTGTTGCATGGTGATGTCGAGATTGGAAACGTTGACGATTCTCGACATCTTTCCGATTCGATCAAAAAATACTGCTATCTCATGATAACTCCCGGTGATTGTCATTTTCACGGGAATCTCTGCGTAAAGCTGCCGAGCGACTTCTCGCTGCGGCTCGAAAGTCTTAAACTCGATCCCGCTTTTTCTTCCCAAGGTATAAATATCTCTGAGGAGACTGGGAATTTCTTTATCTCGCGGCAGGAGCTTCAGGGCGTTGGCCAAATCTTCTTCGAGTCTTTTGGTGTTTTCTTGAAAGACCGGAAGATTATCAGCAACAGATTTTTGATCTTTATACTGATTCTCTAAAGTCGTTCTTGCCGCTTCGAGCTCTTGGATTTTTTGATCGAGACCGGCCCAAACTGAAAAATGATAGTAGGCGACGACTGCAGCGGCAGCGCCCAGCACGACTCCCACTTTAGCAGCGATCGGAAACTTATTGTATTTATCAATCGCGCTCAAAATTCCTCCCCAGAATTTCGCCTTACTCGTACTTCACATCCAAATTAATGTTGAATCGATGCAAGGTTTGACCACTTACCTCTTGAGACTGCACATTCTGTAAAACCGCATTCAGGAAATGCTTGGATCTTTTAATCGCTTCTAAAAAGTCAGCGATGATCGGACCATCTTGGGCCGTACCTTGCACGCTCAACTTTCCGTTATTTTCTTTAAAGCTCTCAATCCACATCTTCCGCGGCACAAGATCTGTTAACTCATCCATCATCCGCACTGGACCCGATCGACGGGCCTCTAAATCTTTGATGACTTTAATTTGATCCGTGAGCGTCTTCTGTTTTTGTTTAAACTTCTCAACCTCGCCCACCCGGGCCTTCAACTCATTGATTTGCACCTGTATTTTTTGATTGTGGGCTTCCAAATCATCGATCACTCGCTCTTTCGTACCGCTCAAGATGATACATCCCGCAATGACACCCGCAATACTCAAAGCGGCAATGAAGCCCTCAATTAAAAGTCGCTCTTGCTTTCGAGCTTTCGGTGCAGGAAGGAGATTGATTCTAATCATTGCGGCTTATCTCCTAAACGTCGCATGGCCAAACCCGCTACAACCGTGGCCATCGGAGCGAGATCGGCCAAGTAATCCGGATCAAACTCTTTAGGATTAAAAGTGATAAAGCGAAAAGGATCCGCCACCTCAACCTTAGTATTCAGAGTGCTCTCTAGCGCATCTTTAAGACCCGAAACTTTCGCTGTTCCGCCACTCAGCACCAGACGATTCAAATTTGTGCCAGAGGCTGTTGCCAAATAAAAATCGATGCTTCGTTGAATCTCAACGGCCACAGCCTCACAAGTACTTCTGAGGATTGAGCCCACCTCTTGGGGCACTATCGCCTCGGTCGTACTTTGAGTGCTGCTGATATTTCCGCCCAGCTTGAGAGCCTCGGCCTCCTCATAACTCACGTTGAGCTGCTTCTGAATCTCTTCGGTGAACTGGTTTCCACCCATATTGATATCTCGATTAAAGGCTGTGATGCCGTTGCTCAGGATATTGATATTGATAAGACTTGCTCCAATATTCACTAGAGCTACCGTTTCTCCAGGATCTGAATCTTGACGAAGATCAAAAGCATTTTCGATCGTGAAACCATCCACATCGAGCAGAACAGGCTTGAGTCCCGCCTCACTCACGACCGCCGTGTATTCTTGGATAATTTCTTTTTTAGCTGCAACGAGAAGAACATCCATCTGACCGGACTCTTCACTGCGCATCAACACTTGAGTATCGAGGTTTACATCGTTGATCGAAAACGGAATGTACTGCTCCGCTTCCCACTGAATACTTTCGGCCAGCTCATCATCGGTCATTGCGGGCAAAGTGATCTTCTTGATGATGACGGAGTGCCCAGCGATGCTCGTGGCAACTTCGCGAGTTTTTATTTTATGTCGCGCAATCAAATCTCGGATTCCCTCGACGACTGCAGCGGAGTTCATGATCGCTCCATCGACAATCGCCTCAGCGGGAAGTTTGTGCAGGCCAAACTTGAGCAGCTTCCAGCTGCCGCCTTTTCCTTCTTTAAGCTCCATCACCTTGATGGAGTGACTTCCAATGTCGAGACCCAATAACGACCGAGCCATGATCACCACCTAAAATTAGAGGGAAAACCCCTCATCTCTATGGTATCGATCCACAGCCCATATCGTCAAATTTTTTGAGTGATTTCAAATACTTAGGGGCGGTGCATCTAATGCGAAAAGCTAACCAAGTGGGTCAAGCTCATCTTAGTTGCTACGCACCGTTGTCTCTAGGTTGATCTTTCGCCACTTTCCAAAGCGATCAATCCAGAGGACCACCGCGCGGAGCCGACGCTCGTTCGCGCCGGGCCCAGCTAAAAATCGGTAGTATCGAACATACTCGCCGCGCTGAACCGCAGTGTCATACTCACAAAAGTTCGTCACCGATTGCGTGAGTGCCTCAAGACGAGCATTGGTCACATCAAAAGTTCGATCTCCATTCAAAATTCCAGAGACTCCACAATTCCCACTATTGACCACCGATATCGGCAGCCAATCTGTGCCCAACTCGGCCATGCCACTTGTTCTCAAAATATTACAACCTGTTGGCGGCAAAGAGACCACCGCATCCGCGCAGGTCGTGTTGATGCGGCGCGATTCACGCTTGAGCGCCTCCATCATTGAGGTATTGAGATTCGTTGCCTCCGTGATCTGCTGCGCCACGGTATTTGATCTCAAGACAACCACGGTCATCGCTGCAAGCCCTAAAAGACCAATGGCGAGGATTAACATAGCGATGAGGACCTCAATCAAAGTAAATGCTTTTTGCTTCAATCGATTTTCTATTTTTTTTAATAACATTGATTTGTTCCATCTTGTCTATCGCCGGACGTTCCAGGCTCACAGGGTAAGAGCTCCATCTCGCCCCCTGCACCTGCAGCAATAATGTAAGCCAAACAGTCCTCCTCGACCCCCGGGTCACAATCGTCGAGCTTCAGCTGTACCAAAGCTAGACGCCCATTGGTGAGATGAGGATCCTCGACAGGCACATTCGCAGGGATCATCGGCCTCATATTTCCCGTCGTCGACAGACCAGCGCTTGAGCTCGGAAACCAAAGCGAATTGGTCGCTTGCGCAGAGTCGCTGCCCGAATCATCGACATTTACCGTAGTCCAAACATCCTCATTCATTTGATTAAGATCCAAGTAGATGGGCTGAATGCGAACCTCATTGGGAATAGCCACAGGCCTTGAATCAAAATCCCATCCCGCGATTAAAGCAGGACTTGGATCGGCACCGTTAAACCAACAAGAGCGCTGATTATTAGTAACTCCGTAGTATGCCATTCGCAGAACCGCATAAAATCGAGCGGGTGTGTCATTCACGAGAATGTGATCACCTGATGTCGCTTCTGCAGCATCACGATTGTTACACGCCGCATCGGCACAAAAAATAATTCTCGTCGGGCAGTTTTTATACATCGCTGAGCTTCTTGCAGCGGTTAAGCTCGAGAGCATTTGCTGAGCCGCAGACTCCAGCTTTGCGGTTCGCCATCGACTCATCAGGCCCGTGATGCCCACGGCACTCACGATGGTGATAATCACCATCACAATGATCAACTCAATGAGAGTGAGGGCTCGGTCTCTGCGCAGGCTCATCTCATCCATTATCTGACAGGCTCAAGATAAGGACTAATACTTCGAGCTAAAAAAGAGTGCAGCCCGATCTACTGCTCCGCGGCACGCCGCAAGTTTCGCACTGCGCAAGTTTAGCAGAGCTATCCCCTCTAGAAGCCGGCTTATTTGTAAGCCAGGCCCGGATCTTTATCGAGCATATAGCGCTCAAGACCATAGCGCTTGATCTTATACAGTAACGCCCGATGCGAGATTTCTAATAGCTTCGCGGCCCACGTTCGATTGCCATTCGTTTTTTCGAGCGCTTTTTTAATCAGCTCTTGCTCCATGATCGCCATCATTTTTTTAATCGATAGTTCATTGGCAGCAGCTTTGATGGCAGGATTCACTTCTTGATTTCGAATATTATCGGGTAGATTTTCGCGCGAAAGCTCGTATCCCATTTCAAGAACCATCGAACGCTCAATGGTATTCTCAAGCTCCCGAACGTTTCCGGGCCAAGAATAATCGCAAAGTTGCTGCATACATTCTGCAGCGACCTTCTCCACTTTCTTGCCCATCTCCGCACTAAAGCGCTTCAAGAAGTGCTC
>JBILFF010000056.1:0-13616 GCA_044351695.1 Bdellovibrionota bacterium | reverse complement strand
AAATCAGTATCTTGTTCGAGGAAGCACCTCTCATCCGAGCCCCTTCAAAGATCTGCTCCCTCTTGTACAAAGGATTGGAGAACAACTTTTAATGGAAAGCGCGTTAGAGGAGCGCCTTAAGGCCTCCGATGTCGACGCCGAGCTCAACCAAAGCTTTCGCGAATACCAACAAGCACTCAAAAAGGAATTCGAAGACCAGGTGAAGTCGATCGAAACTCAAGTGGCCCAAATCAATCAACGTTTTGGAATAGTGATTGACCCCGACTTTGCAAGAAAAGAAGCCCATCGAAGACTGCAAATCGAGAGAGCTAAAACTCACATCAAAAACAATCGTCCCATTTTGCGACAGCCTCAACTGGCTATCGACACTCAAAGCCTTGAGGCTCACGGTATTTTAAACATTTTAGATTCTCATCAGATCCAAAGTGTCTACTTCGAGAGTTTTGGTCGCCTGTTTGAAAAAAGCTTAATGAATCGAGCCGCCGATCTCGGCCGGCAGCTTGGTGAATCACGAGCTTTAAATAGAGCTTCGAATGTGCCGAAAGATTTATTTACAGACTTTAACATTAAATCGGGGATTCAAAGTTTGGAGAACCACCACACACTCTTTGCCGATGTCTACAATATCTCTCAACTCAAAGCTGCTCTTACTGAAATTTACGAAAGCTCAGCTCGAGAGTCTGAAGTCAAAACCTGGCTGAAGAAAAACTCGTCAAGCCTTACGGAGCAATGGGTTCGGAGCGAAGCTCATCGCTTGGGCTTTGACAAGCCCCCCTATCCCCCTGTCGATCTGCTGCTCGTCATGGCGAGTGCGATCGCACAAAATGATCTGCTCACGCAGTGGAATCATCTTGAGGGGATGTGGCGCCTGAATACGCTTCATCGAGAGAATAATATTCATTTATTGCCACTCTCACCGAAATCGATGGAGAGCCCACTCCAAGATCGCGAAAAACTCATCGAAAGCTTTTTTGCGTCTCATCGCTCGAGATTTCCGAATCATTTAAGCTTTACAGCGTTTCGCGAAAACATAAGGGCTCAAGACGACTTTAGAGCTGGAATCTCATGGCTCGAACAAAATGCCCAGAGGCCTTGGAATGAAATCAAACCCCAACTCGAAAAGCACGGACTTCTCAAATTCGTCTCTGAAAGCCAGCTTCGGCGCCAAGCCGCATTTCTTCGTGCGGGCCCTCTGCAAAATGAACTACTCCGTCTCGTCTATCAAGCAGAGTTCGCTGCTCATGCAGTGAAGAAAGAGCAAAAGGGTATCAAGAGCTTCGCCGAGATTCAGCGAGAGCGAGTGGAGATCATGCAAAAACTCGATGCTGTCGCAAAGGAATATCCAGAGGTGTTCTCGATGGATCCTATCTTTGAAAGCATCAAGGAAGTGGCTAAGACTGCTCGAGCAGACCGCGAAAATGCGATCCATGCCGAGATGCGCAAAAGACGAGAAGAAGAGCTTGCCAAAGGCTTTTGGCGAAAAATGTGGGACAACACAGGAGTGAAGGCCTGGGATGTGTTGATGGATATGGGAGAGGGGCTGGCTTATATCACGCTTGGCAATGCTGCACAGCTTGGTGGCTATCTCCTATCGCCCGCGATGGAGGGTTCTGAGAACTGGGGTCGAGACACGGTTCTTTGGATTCACGATATTGCCGAAACGCATCACAACGGATCGATTTTAGGCTCCACCGAAGAAATGGCTAAGCGCTCGCTCGTGGGAATGGGACTGAGCATTCATCCTATTTTCACGGCGGGTCAACTTGTTGAGGTTCCTCTGGGAGCACTGGATGCACCTTTGGATGAGCTCTTGAGACGAACTTTAAATGCTCAAGGTCTTGAGCTTACTGCTAGAGAATTTTCACAACTCAAACTCGATGATCCTCAAATTCAAAAGATCTATCAACAATGGGGTCTCATCAAAGCTGTGACGAGCACGGCAGCAATAGCAGCCATGACGGGCGGCACTGGTTTGGCAACCCGTGGTGGAGCTCTTTTAACAAGAGCGGGACGAGTTATTCCGGCCGCTCAGCGCTGGGCAACCAGTCCGAGCCTGGCGAAGTACGCGGGCATAGCCGCAACGAGCGGAAGAATGCTTAGTGTTTCTGGGACGATGTCTGCTGCGACGGTCATCGGTAGCGAAATGCACACGGCGGCCAAAGAGGGTCGGCCGATGGACTGGCGCGATGTGATTCATCACACTTGGATGGGCACAACCAATAGCATGATTTTTAGTTCGAGCTTGGGTGTCTACTCGCAGCTCAAAAGCAGTCATCAACTTCGTCAAACGTTTGGTAGCTTAGCGCCCGCTCGAATGTCTCAAATGAGTGTGAGGCAGCTTGAGGCCTATAAACAAATTCAAAAAAGGATCGCTCGAGAGACAAAGATGGTTGATATTATAGAGGGCCTCTCAAGCGCATCCTCTAATGCTGACCAGTGGGCTGAGGTTGATTTTACAGATTGGAGACAGGTGTTGGGTACCACTCTGGTCACCGGCTCAAACGTCATGGACACTTTTGATGTAGAGCTCAGTCTCAAGGCTATTCGATGGAAGCCTCTTCAAAAGCCGCCCCCCCTTCAAAAACCTGCAGAGCTAGAGCAAAGCTCTCAGTCCGCTCCCTGAGTGAGTGGAGCGCCAAGCCCGACATGCTCATCGTGATATTCTAGAGTCTCGCTACTTTTTCATGAGTGGAATCTGAAAATCATGCTTTTGAGCAAAAGCAATGGCGTCAGAGTAACCCGCATCCGCATGACGAAGCACGCCCATGGCGGGGTCTGAGTTCAAGACTCGCGAGAGTCGCTCAGCAGCTTGCGGGCTACCATCGGCCACAATCACCATTCCTGAATGCTGCGAGTAGCCCATGCCCACTCCCCCACCATGATGCAAACTCACCCAGCTCGCTCCATTAGCAGTGTTGATCAAGGCATTGAGCAGCGGCCAGTCTGACACCGCATCTGAGCCGTCTTTCATGGCTTCGGTCTCTCGATTCGGCGAAGCGACCGAGCCACAGTCAAGATGATCACGCCCAATCACGATCGGCGCTTTGAGCTCTCCACTCGCCACCATTTCGTTGAATGCAAGACCTGCTTTTTCGCGTTGTCCGTATCTCAACCAACAAATACGCGCGGGTAATCCCTGAAAAGCAATTCGCTTTTCGGCTTCAATGAGCCAGTGCTGTAGATTTTTATCTTCCGGAAACAAAGCTTTTACCTTGGCATCGGTTTTTCGAATATCTTCGGGATCTCCGGAGAGCGCTACCCATCGAAAGGGACCACTGCCTTCGCAAAAAAGTGGACGAATGTATTCGGGCACAAATCCCGGGTAGGCATAAGCGTTTTTAAGACCGCCTTCTTTAGCGTAGCCCCGTAAATTATTGCCGTAATCAAAAACGATCGACCCGCGCCGTTGAAATTCAATCATGGCCTCGCAATGCTTTACCATCGTTGCGAGTGAGCGCTTTCGATATTCTTCAGGATGCTGCCGAAGCGCCGGCAGATCTTCGAATCGCACCCCCTCTGCGACATAGCCGTAAATCGGATCATGCGCTGAAGTCTGGTCTGTGACGATGGGCGGAATGATCCCGCGATCGAGGAGTTCGGTAAAAACGGTGGCCGCATTGCCCACGATACCCACCGAGGTGGGACGTTTACGTCGACGAGCCTCATCGATGATATCAAGTGCGGTGTCGAGATTATGCGCAAAATGTTCGAGGTACTTGGTATCGACTCGCTTTTGAATGCGAGAGGCATCGACATCTACTCCTAAGAAACTACAGCCCGCAATCACTGCGGCAAGAGGTTGAGCTCCGCCCATACCGCCCAAGCCTCCACTCAAAATCCATTGATCCGAAAGATCACCACCAAAATGTTTTCGCCCGCAGGCGGCAAAACTTTCGTAGGTTCCTTGCACAATGCCCTGAGAGCCAATGTAGATCCAAGAGCCTGCCGTCATCTGACCGTACATCATCAAACCTTGGGCATCGAGTTGATCGAAGACCTCCCAAGTGGCCCACTTCGGAACAAGATTGGAGTTTGCAAGTAATACGCGTGGTGCGTTTTCGTGAGAGCGCAAAATACCCACAGGCTTGCCCGACTGAATCAGCAGCGTTTCATCGGATTTCAAATGCAGCAGACTTTGAACAATGGCTTCTTTAGACTCGAGATTTCGAGCGGCTTTGCCCCGCCCTCCATAGACCACCAAATTCTCGGGATCTTCGGCGACATCGGGATGCAAATTGTTTTCAAACATTCGAAGAGCCGCTTCTTGCACCCAGCCCTGACAACGCAAGTGCTGCGGATGATCAAAGAGAAAAGGGTGAGAATTCTTAGAGCCTTGAGCTTTGGGATGAATTGCTGCCATGCTGCATTTTTCGCAGAATCTGAGTTTGGGGGCAAGGACCAGAGGTCGCAGCTGTGGAGGGGGGCAAAAAATCCGTGATGCAGAGCCGAATCTAAAAGCGAGTTTATAATAGAGGTGGGGGAAGAGACTATGGGGGAGACACTATTTCAGCTATTTAATGCGCACCAGACACAGCCAGTGCAAAAGCTTGAGGCACCCAAACTCGCTGCCGTTTTTGATTATCTGATCTTCTCAGGACTGCCGGTATTCGTGAATCGCCGCTCTGGTAGCGAGATCTTAGCGCGACTTAATGAAAACTTTGTGCTGGCAGACGTCACCTCTAACGAATTGATTTTTGAAGCCGATCACAAACTCACAAACTATACCGATCTTCAGGATCTTGAAGTTTCGTTTGGATACAAGCGTGCCAAGGCCTCTTTTCACTGCAAAGCGATTCGAGCCGAAGAGAATCGACTCTTAGTTTCGATTCCTCAAGAGTTGCAGTTGATCAATCGACGTAGCAATCCTCGCCTCCAGATCGATCGTGAGCTCTTTAAGAATGGCCTCAAAGCTAAACTCGTAGGCTCGAGCTCTATTGGCAGATTTGAGATCAACGAGGCTCAAGTTTACGAAATCTCTCAGTACGGAATGAGTTTATTTGTAAGAAAGTCCGATGCGGTCTTGTTGCCACGAGATGTACTTGAAGAAATCTCGATTGAGTTCAATGGAAAGTCGGTCGTTCGCACGCAGGGCGTGGTGAATCGAGTTGATATTCGTCGAAACAGCCCCGAGCTGGAGGCTTCGTATGAAATCGTGGTGCACTTTACAGCGAAGAGGAGATCTGAAGGTCAACAGGCTCGACGAGCACGACGCACTCCTATTCTTGACACCAAGCCTTGCTTTTTTTCGGCCGAGCATCCCCTCTTTCCTGGTCGTAAAATAAAGGGGCAGGTTTTTGAGATCTCTAGCTCAGGACTTTCATGCATTCTTGAGGAGACTCAGTTTCCGGTTCTTTCGGGGATGAAACTCTACGACTGTCAGCTCCAGCTCCCCTACTGTCCTCCGCGTCCTGTGGCATTTGAAGTGATGCATGTCGAGATGCGCTCTGACGGCGAGACCAGTAAGTTTAGATTGGGCGGAGAATTCATCAACGGCTCGGTCGAACTGATCAAAGATATTGCGGCCTACACTCAAGCGAATGAGAATCCACTGATTCAAGATTTATCTGAGGCAGATCTGGATTTGCTTTGGAGCTTCATGTTTGAAACGAATTTCATTTATCCAAGCAAACGAAAGAAGATTCAGCATCAGTCACAAGAGATTCTCAAAACCTACAAGCGCTTGCTCTCAACGGATAATCCCATCGTAAAAAAACTGGTCTTTAAAGAAGATGATGCGATTAAGGGGCATCTCTCAACCGTAAGATTTTATGACAACGCTTGGATTGTCCAGCATTTGAACGCCACAAAGGCTGAGAATGGAAAGGCTGGCTACGAAGTGGTCATGGCCATGTCGGACTTTCTTTCAGATGCTAAAGCACACAATCGCAGTGAAATTTTTTACTCCCTGTCCTTCTATAGGCCGGACAATATCTACCCTCGAATCATGTTTGGCGAAAGCGCCCGAATTATGAATGACTCTGCAAAGGTAGTGACTTACGACTTTGAATTCGGAGTGATGAAGGACGCCCCGGCTCCCAACTCTATTCCTTCCGGCATTGAAGTTGACAGCGAGATAGCTGTTGAAGGCCTAAGATCGCTATTCATTGAGCAAAATTACCACAACTTCTTAAGAGCCATTGGTTTCGGTAACAGTGATCCATTAAAAATAACGATCTCTGAAGAATATTCAAGACTCGGTCTTTACCGAGAGAGACACGTCGTATCAATTCAAGAGGGCGGAAACTCAGCATATGGCCTTGTTGAAATATCCTCGCCAGGCCTTAATCTGTCAGAACTGACCAATAGCGTCTTTCTATTCACTCAAGGATCCAATTCTAAAATCAAAAAGGAATTGGCGGAGCGCTTGGTTGAGTTTGTCTCGACTGTCTACTTTGACCCGCGAGGCATGACCGCAATCATTCTACTGCCAAAAGGTGAAGAGTTCTTAAACAACGTCTCTTGGGAAAAGACTTATACATTATGGTGCCTCAACAGCAACGCGGTGTCTGAATTTAAAACTGTCGCAACCGAACTGATGTCAGATCTAAAAGCACATATTGTAAGAATCAAGAACAGTAAGGACAGCATTAAATCTAATAGCGAGAAAATGGAAGATGCCCCAGCCAGCAAGCGCAGTACCGCCTAGTCGCCCATTTCATGCTAGAATCTTTCGGATCTATCTGGATTACGTTAAGGATAAGCACGACTGGGACGAGAAGATGTTCGAGGAGTTCTTTAGGCGACTGGAGTACCCTCGAGAGCGATTACTTGGAGATTCAACATGGCTCGACGCAGAATTTGCCGATCGCTTTTACGATTTAATCAAGGAAATGACCAAGGATGATCAAATTGCATTTCATGCAGGCCGATTTGTAAAAAAAACAGCCTTGAGTGGTGCCTTTTATCATCTTCTAAGAGGGCTTGTTAGTCTAAGTAAAATGTATCAACTATCTGCTCGGGTAACTCCATGGTTCACTCGGGGAGCAGTGATGAAAGTTCTTGAAGCAAAAGATCAATATGCCGTCCTCGAAAGCAGACCTGCACAGGGCATACAAGAGCGCCCATACATTTGCGAGAATCGTCGCGGAATATTGATCGGCATTCCTCAGGTCTACGATTTACCTCTAGCTCAACTCGAAGAAATTGAGTGTTTTCACAAGGGCGGGCAGAGGTGTCTCTATAAACTTAAATGGAAAGAACCAAAAACCTCCAAAGGCTTGGTTCTGCTCCTTTTGCTTGGCGCGATAGGACTAGGATTTCGGATTTCAGCAGTCGATGGGGTTCGAGCCTTTGATGTTCTTGTTTATTTCGTTTTTGCCGCTTCCTCATTGATTGTTTTTCTAACCAACAAATTCATTAGCCAACGTAAAGAACTCGAAGCACAGAACCTCGTTCTTGAAGAGTCTCTCAGAGCCAACGAGAGAAATCACCGTGAGCTAGAGATTATTGGCGAGATCTCTCGACTCACCAACGCTCTTCACTCCCCTCACGAAATCTCTAACCGACTGGTAAAAAGTGTTTGCGAACTTCTGTCCTACGATCGCGCACTCTTTATGGTGGTCGAGCCCGAGCGACAAGTCTTAAAAGTCGCCGCTCACCATGGTTATGACGAGCATCTCAACCGGCTCTTCGCTGAAACAGAGTTCAACATTCGCCAAGACAATACGACCGGGTTTTTTGTTCGCGTCGTCAACACTAAAAAACCTATTCTGATTCAAGATGTCGGCCAGAGTATTCATCAACTCTCGGCTCGATCGCAAAAATTCGCAAAGATTTTGGGCTCGACAAGCTTTGTGGCGGTTCCGCTCGTGAACAAGAACTCTGAGGTGCTCGGCGTTCTCTCCGTCGACTATACCGATTCTGCCAAAACCATGAAACCCGAAGACGAAGATCTCTTGATGACGCTTGCCGATCATATTTCTATTAGCTTCCATAACTCTAAAGTGCTTGAAGACTTGCAGCAGAGTCTTTCACAGACAAAAACTCTGCTGCATAAACAAGAGAGTGTGAAGTCGGTGTTTCAAAAGTTTATCCCGTCCGAGATTGCCTCTGAAATCATGAACACCCCTCAGATCGACGATATTCATCGAAGCCTTCGAGCCGTTCGGAAGAATCATCTGGCCGTTTTGTTTTTGGATATTTTTGGCTTCTCTAAAATATCTACAAGCTTTGCACCTGAACTCGTTGTTGACCTTTTGAATACAGCCTTCACCGAATGGGCTCGATGCGTCGCCAAAAATCGAGGCTATATCGATAAATTCACCGGCGATGGTCTGATGGCTCTGTTTCAAGACACGTGCTGTAGTCAAGATGCTGCAAGAGCCTCCCTCGAACTCCTGGCTTCAATAAAAGAGATCAATCAAAAACTTCTCAGTAAATCCTTGCCCGAAATCGCCGTCGGTATCGGCCTTCACTACGGGCCTGCAATTATCGGCAATATCGGTAGCGAAGATCGGCTGAACTTTACCGCGATCGGCGACACGGTAAACTTGGCGGCTCGCTTCGAGTCTCATACTCGAACGGTTGGAGAAAACACAATCTGTGCTTCGGCCCCTTTTCGCTATCATGCGGGCAATGCCTTTTCGTGGAAGCCCCTGGGCAGTATTCAACTCAAGGGCCAAGCAACGATCTCTGATGCCTTTCAGCTTATCAATCTCGCCAGCCCTCAACTCAACGAAATTAAACCCACTGAAGAAATCAAAAACTGATCTGATAGTCAGCAACCACTTGATAAGCCGTTAGCTTGTACTTGCCAGGAAACACCGCATTACCCGCCGGTACAGCTGTTGATCGCCTACTGTAAGCTCCGTAATTACCCGCCAACCCAACAATATGTTGTCCCCACAAATACTGAACTCCCAATGAACCACCATAATAATGATTCGCCGGTGGACCTACAGGATTCGGCAAATGGGCGCGCGTCGTAACTTGATCCCAAGCAAATCCTGCGCTCGTTCTAATTTTTCGAGCATGCGCCAAGGCAAAGCTATACTCTGCACCTAAATGAATCGTGTTGGCGTTCTTCCAGCTGGTCTCGACATCGGCAATCACCGCCCCGGTATCTCGGTTGAGTCGAGTCAATCGATTCACCACTGAATTCCAAGTAAACTCCCAGGTAAAAGCCGTTAAAAATGTTTCAGGAATCCACTCATAAGAGATGCCCGCTTGAAACTGAGCTGGAATCGGCAATTTGAGAGAAGTAGGAATATTCTCAACCTTGGGCAAGCCCCCCAACAAGCCAAGCCCGTCGTCCTCGATCGTGGTATCTCCTTTAAAGTTGATTTCGTTTTTTAAACGAAAGGTCAGCCCAGCGTTAAAGCCATGAAAATCATTTAAATGAAGCCCGAGCTTTAAGCCCTTGAAATCCCATTTCGATAAATCCGAACTCAAAAAAGCTCCCGCGGGACCCGCGAAGACACCCGCTTTCGATTTGATTTTGGTATAGCCAATCCGCCAACTCACTCCTGCCGAAACATGCTCACTGAACGAAAGAGCTGCCGATGGCGAGAGCTCAAAGCGATAAAGAGCGAGCTCTAGTGTTTTATTTTGAAGATCATCCGAATAATCCACATTCTTAAACTTTCCCCCCTGCAGCGCGGTCGGATAAAAACCCAAGCCTAAAATGACTCGCTCGTTTAGGCGGTAGGCGGCTCCCCCATAAAACAAAGGGGCAATCGTCAGCTCACTCTTTCGCTGTTCTGACGACAACCCGATGGGCGCTTCATAGCTTACAAAGAGGGGTGAAGTGCCAAAAGCTAAACTATGGTTTTCAATTCCTGCCAAGGCCGCCGGATTGTAGAATGGCGCATAGGCATCTGTCGAAATTGAGATTTGTTGGCCACCTAGGCCCACCTGACGCGAACCGTAAATCAAGGTGGAGTCCAAGCCACTCGCCGATAAATGACCTGACCAACTCACTGAAAATGCAACACAGACAAAGAAAACTAGAAAACGAAAACATCTCATATGCTTTAGTTTCCTTTCAAACGAAGCAGAATGTCATTACAATTTTGCTATGACCTACCTCATGGAGACGGCAAACGAGGCTCAGAGACTTTTAATGAAAAGTGATGAGGCGACCTCTAAAGAACAACTTCTCTTGACTGGCTTACGCCTCGGGATGACGGCCGTCGATGCTGGAGGTGGCGCAGGATTCGTCACCAAAATCATGGCCGAGATTGTAAGCCCAAGCGGCAAGGCGATTTTGGTCGATCAGTCCTCCGAAAGATTGGCTCAGGCGAAGCAGCATGTTGGGCAACTTTCGCAATTCCTTACTCAAGAATGCTCACTTGAAGAGATGTCGATTGAAACAGGCACGATCGACTATGTTTTTTGTCGATTTGTATTTGAGTACCTTCAAAATCCCGAAAAAGTTTTTGCAGAGCTGCTTCGTATTTTAAAACCTGGAGGTAAGTTGGTCGTCGGAGATTTGGATCACAATATTCTATCGCATTATCCTTTGAGTCCGAGACTCGAAAGCCAGCTCTACGAAGTATCACAAATTCTTGCTCAAAAAAAACTTTGGGATGCTTACGCGGGCAGAAAGCTCTACTCTCATTTTTATCGCCACTCTCTTTGCGACATCAAAGTTCACCTGATTCCTCATCACTTGTTTTACGGTTCAGCAGCAGACAAAGACGTTCAAAATTGGGAGGCCAAACTCGATCGCATTCAGGACCTTCAGAACTCAGGCGTGCTCAAACTCAGTTTTGACGTGGGAGAGTTTCGCAAGGAGTTCATGAAGTTTTTTAGGGATCCAGGCCGATTCAGTTATTCCCCTTTAATTCTCGTTGAAGGTGTAAAAGCAAGCACTCAGTAAACGACCCCCTCTTTTCACGCCCTCTCCAGGAAAGCCTGGCCTGCGAGCGGAGGTCCTCAGCCGCGGCATTTTACTCGCAAAGCCCCTTTTTTTACTTGTCTTAAGCCATTGAAATCATTCATAAATTGTGAGTTAAGGGTGGAATCCCGTTTGCATCATATCAATCGGGTGGAGCGTTTCGGTCGGCCAGCGTATTTATTGAAGATTGCTCTTCTTTGCCTCTTGTGCGCAAAGGCCAGCCTTCTGTTGCCCCCCACTCTCCATGCCCACGATCACACGCCTCACCCCTGTCGACTGGATTTGGTTTCCAAAGCCTTGCGACGAGAACCGAAGTCCTTTCTTGATCACCCCCTTCACCATGCCGAAGCACTGACCGCCGCTGAAGACAGCGTTGCTCGGCGCCTCATCAAGCGCGCAGAAAAAATTCAGAATCCATCAGCCCGCTATCTTTTGATCGAAGATCTCGTGAGCGACGCACGCAAACATCTCTACTCGATCTATCAAGAAGACCTTAATCGAAAGCACGTACCCAGCAAATCCAATGCTTACATCAACTTGATTGCGACCAAGACCGTGGATCGCATCAGCCTTCATCGCATCGAGCTCGAACAAAATGTTCCTCAGCTGAATCAATTGGTTAAAAAAATTGCCGTCTCGAGAGTTCAAGAGGTCGCTCAGGCTGTCCTGCCAGATCTGGTGGAGCGACTATTTGAAAAAACGAAAAGTGATGGTCGCAGCGAAGAAGATCGCTATCGGCTTATCGATTCTCTCAGTAGCGAGATCTTTGAATATCTGCATGCGGCTTCAAAAACAGAAGTCGAGCGATTAAATACGCAAAAACTCAGCAAAAAAGAAATGGATCAATCGCGCATCATTAAGTTTGTGAGCCAGCGAATTCTACCAAAGCTTACCGGTGACGCAACGGCCTCGACTCCGATCGTGATCATCGGCGCCTCGAATCTTTATGCAGATCTTCTCAAGCCAATTCTATCGAGCTCTCCACGACAGACTTTGGTAGAACAAGTCGCCAGCGTTTTTGAAAAAGAGCTGTATGCTTTTGCTGGATATAAACAAATAGCGATCGATTCAGAAAAAGCTCGCGAAGTTTTTCTAAAAAAATACTTTGAACCTTTGATTCCCGAAGTGATCCAAATGATTCGCGCTTTTGATTTGGCGCATCCTCACGCTTTTGAAGATAAAAAAGAATACGAAGAACTCAAAAAACGTGCTCGCACCAAAATCCTGACTCAGCTGGATCGACGAGAGCGTCAAGACATCGCCGCGCAAGCCCAAAGCTCTCCAGGCTCCCTAGCTCTTGAGCAAAATAAGGAGCTATTTGAAGCAAGTTCAAAAATGATTCTGGAGGGAATCAACCGGAGAACAGCGCTGATGAGCTCCCCGCAGCGCGAGCTCACTCGTCAACAACTCCAGCTTGAAGCCCTGCAGAAACTTCAAAACATGGATGTACCTCCTGACCCCCTTTCGAAGCTCGACGCGCGAGAGATTAAAACTGGCCGAATCACGCGCGAAATTCTCAGCGCTCTTGAACTGACTTCAGAAGAAATAAAATTTGCATCCTTAAGACTCAAGGAGCATCCGCAAGTTCTGGAGCATGCGCAACTGGCCATTAGCCCGCAAAGGCGCCGCGTTCTCGAAGAAAATCTGCCCAAAATGATCGCCGAGATTTTGGAGCGCTCCTCCTATCATTACCAAGACGCCCAAAAACAAAAGACGGCCGAAGGCCAATACGTCGGCAACCTGCTCAGGAATCATCCAGAAGTCGACACCTCCGTCCTTCGTCACGCAGTCACCAAGACCACAGATCTAAAACAAGATGAGGATCTCACTCGATTTCAAGCACAAGAACGGTGGATCGAATTTCGCGAGGCCGCTTTACCCGCACTGATTGAGCGTACTCGCTTTGAAAGATCGATTTATGAGGGCTGGTATGGAGTCTATGCGTATGCTTTGCCGCACGAGAAAGTTTTTTTGAATGAGTTGATCGAAGGACAGTCTCTGGTGAAGAAGAGAATGCGCTACGATTTACAAAAGAAAGCAGAAGAACTCAAAATCAGCCCCCAAGAGGCTCTTGATCGATACATGCCGATTCTGAATCGAATGTTCACTGAGGCTTTAGATGCGCAGCTTGGATCCGGGCAAAGTTACGCTCAACCAGAGGTCCGGCAACAAGCGCAAGAAAAAATGATCGCGTTCATTCGTGCTCATCCTCTTTACCAACAGCTGCTTGGCGTGAAGGTAGAGAGCCTCCCCGCCGCACGCGAAAACAAAATTTCAAAAGCTGAACCACGGATGGATCGCGAAGAGCTCGAAAGCTCTAGCGAAGCGAAATCGCAAGATCTTCGATATCACCTATATATTCGTAGCATCGAAACGATCGAACTTTTGACTCCCGAGCAGGAGAAAGCTCTTTTCACAAAACTCGAAGAGCTCGAAACGAAGCTTTTTCCGCAAGCCCTCAAAGAGCATCGAAAGCGGAATTCGGAAGTGAAAGACGAAGATTTTAAGTCGCGCGGGTCCAGATCGCAGCTGATTTTAAGAACAGATTGGAAGGCGATCTTTGAGGACTCGCCTTCTCAAGCGCAAAAGCTCGATCCCCTCGTCGCCGAGTACCGAGGACTTTATAATCACGCCATTCAATCCAACTTAAGACTGGCAGCTATGCTTGCGTACAAGAAGCGCTATCCAGGCGTGGAGGTCGACGACTTGATCCAAGTGGGCAATCTGGGACTCATGAAGGCCGTCAGCTATTTTGAAGTCTCTAAGGGCTTCAAATTTT
>JBILFF010000005.1:0-38325 GCA_044351695.1 Bdellovibrionota bacterium | reverse complement strand
TTCTCTCCGTGTCTTACCTTCTCTCGATCAAAGTTAAGCCGCGTAAGCGCCACTACGTTCGCAATGAATTCTAAAGAATGCGGAGAAATAAAAACTTCTTTACCCACAGAGGCGCCAATCTTAAGAGCATAACGTCCGTGAGGAGTGACGATAGCCTCAAAGGGGTGCGGCTCTGGATAAAGCTTGAAGACATCTTTTCGACTCACGAGCTGATAAGCTGAATCTTCATTGGTGGATCCCTGACCCAACTCACGGGCCTTCAAACCCTGAATTTCCATCACCAAGACACGCCCCACCTCATCTGGATAAAAAACATAAGGCCAAGAGATGTCGAGATTTCGACTCAAAAGCGGATTCTGAGGATCCTTTGCGCGGAGATCATCTCGCTCCTTGGTGTTACTGGCAGCAATATAGAAAACGTCGACGGGCACTTGCACTCCGGGAGCTACCTCCACGATATGACTTGAAAAGAGATTCAAAAACTGACCGAGCAAAGACGGCTCGTTCTTCATGATCTCGTCCAGAAAGGTGACGCCGGAGTTGGCCCTCGCCAAAACACCGTAGTGAACTGCAAAGGGATCATCGCCAAAAGTAGCCTTCACCATCGGGTTATTAGAACCAAAGAGTCGAGCCAGGTTGGGCTCCTTTCCTTGGTTAGCGAGATAAGGTGAGTTGGTTTGATTACCCAAAATCACTCTTTTGATTCGGACATGTTCTGACAAAAATTGAACCTCCTCGGCCACACTCAGCTGCCGATTCAACTTTTCAGAATAATGACTCAAAATAGCCTGACGAATAAAATCCGATTGCGGATTAAGCTGAGTTTTGGGCTTTGGATCTCTGCCCACCAGCTCCCTGACTCTTTGAGCGTGCGCTTCTAAAACTTTTGCCTGGAGAAGCTCGGGCAGCAAAGCAATCGGGCTGTCGTTAATTGGATCAGCAAAGGGCTCAGCCGAGTCGGCCTGCGTCGCCACATTAGGGAGGCGCCCCTTCAAAGTTTTGATGGAGGAGAGATTAATCCACTCAAAGCTATAAGCAAAATATTCGGGACGAAAGGAGGTCCCATTTCTGAGTGCACCTTGAAACATGGTGAGAATATGCGACTTTCCGGTAGCCGGAGGCCCAATCAATATGGGCACATGGTCTTTGCCGGGCTGACCGTCGGCAGTGGCTTCGATAAAGCTGACAATGCGTGCGATGCCCGGCAGGTGGCCCACAATAAAATTGCCATTGGTTAGATCAATGCCGTCCGAAAAAAAAGCGTAGCGCTTACGAGTTCCAAATCCAACACTACGATCGGGCACTTCACGCACTCCCGAATCGTAAATCATATGCAAAGCGCGCTGCGCCGAATTCATGATGAGCCAGGGATGTTTATGGATGAGTGATTCCGGCCCGGTCTCGAGCAGTTCACTTAAGCTTCTTCGTTCAGCCAAAATTTGGCTGCGTTGATCCACCGACTGAAGTAGGCCGGGCCCCTGCCCAATAAGAGCGCTACACGCCTGACTGATCTTCGAGACTGAAGCATCGCCGGGAGTCTCGACTGCAAATCCAGAGCCAGCACTCCCCAAAGACAGTCCGCTCAAAACGACGACCGTAACTATAAATAATCGAAAGAATCTTTCGACAACTAACCGAGACCTTGAATTCGAATTCACCCTCTGCCCCCTCACTACTAAAGACTCCTGGTTAACGCGCACCGCTAACGCAAAAAGTCAAACCCTCAACTCTTCTATTGGTAGTTAAGCTCGCTGCGACACGTCAACACTTAGTAGCCAGGAGCCATCGATTTTGTTTAATGCATTGCGTTATAATTTTGGCGAAAAAGACACGCCCAACTACACCTTAGATTCCCAAAGACCCTAAGACCTCGGAAACGCCCGCACCCAAGTGTCTTCGGAATGATCCCTCATTTCGACCCCCTCTACAACCATGGGCACATAGGGCGATAAAGATTTAGGAAGCAGCCTGATGCCCATTCGATCACAAATCTTTCGAATCGAAAGCTCTTCGAAACGAGAGGTCACTAAAACGCTCCGATCAACAATCTGATTCTTCATGATCCAAGACAAACCATTCTCACTCGAACCCATAAACTCGTAATCGATTAAAAAAAGATCCGCACAATCCCAGCCTCGATCGCTAAAAAAATTCTCAGCCTCTTGAAGACTCGAAAATCTAATCATATCAGCGCCCAAATGGAGCTGAGGAGCAGCCGACTGAATACGGCCTAACCAGATTTGATGAATAGAAGCATCGTCATCCACCACCGCGATTCGCATCTTGGGCCTCAAGTGAATCGACTCCAAGAACCACTGGGGCGCCGGCGCTGGCTTAAGATGCAGAGCCACCTTAGTTCCAAAGCCCTCGCGAGATTCAATCGTGATTCTGCCACCCCAAGCCTCAATCGTCGATCGAGCGTGAGCCAGACCTAAGCCACTCCCCCCCACTTTGTTAAAAGATGCACCTTTCACCATCAGCTTGGGCAGAATCTCTGAAGGAATCCCCCGGCCCGTGTCCACGACACATAAGCGAATCTCAGATTTTAGATTATCGATCAAAACCGCCACTCGCCCTCTCGAGTCAGCCAAAGACTCCACCGCATTATCAATCAAGTTAGAAAGCACTCTCTGAAAATCGATCGGAACGATCGACGAAAAGGCCCCATAAGATTGTTGCTCCAATTTGAGGTTGATCTCTACATCCACCAAATCTCGATATTGCAATCTTTTCTCTGACACGATGGACTCCACCAAATTCGTCAGTAGTTCCACCCTCTTTGCGTTTGGCTGATCTGCCGGCACCAATGAGCGTGGTCGCTTGTCTGCAGGCAAGATATTGTTGGCAATATCTTGGATTCTATTCACGGCAGATCGCAAAAGAATTCGCTTCTCTTCGGGTAGCCCATGGAGCTCTTTCATAAAGATATTGAGCGCCGCGAGAGGAGAGCGAATATCGTGCGCAATTTGGGAGGCCATCTTTCCCACCGCTGCTTCTCGAACCTCACCCTCAACCGTCTGAACAATTGGATCAAGTACACTGGATTTAAATCTTCCCCGCCAAAGAACCCACCCACCGACAGCCAAGACGAGAGACAAAATCGCCAACAAAAACCCAAACAACACGGTCTTCAGCGCAAACGTATCGACCCGCCGCACGTAAAAACACTGATCAAGACGAAACTCTCCAATTCTCAGCTCAAACATTTGCTCACCCTCGATAGAGCGATCACAATCGCCCACACGAGTGGCTGTCTGCACCCCGTTGATTTTGAGCGAGTTTTCAAAATCACGTAAAACCGGCAGATTCTTTAACTCGAAACTTTCCGTTTTTGAATTCAAGTAAACGGCTTCAGTAATTGGGGACGCCCATTCTGCAAAGTTCGACTTAATTTTATGAGAAGCTCCCCGATCTTCATTCCAGGCAAAAATACTAAGACCCAACAAGAACATCACTAAAATCAAAAGCACCTGTCCGATCACCGCTGAAAAGAAAATGCGATCAGCAAGACGCGCTAGCTCCTGAGTTGCGGACTTCTCTGTCATTGATAGGCCTTCACAAACTGAACTCGCCCACCTGCAAGATTGTAAACAAACAAGCCCTTGTCAGGCGTCGCTGATTTTTCAAAATTGAATCGGCCAGTCGCGCCCTCTAGCTCCAACCGCCTCAGCGCTCCTAAAAGATTTTCACCCCTCAACCCGCCTCGCTTCAAGGCCTGAAGTGCAATGAGCCCCGCATCGTAACCCAGGGCGACTCCTGAAGCGCTCGTACCCGCAGCTCCTGGACTCGCCAACCACGCCTCAACGGGCATCCCCGAAAGATACTGCAGAGCTTTTGTCTTGATTGCTTCTAAAAAAATCTTGTTGCCCGGCGAGGAATGCTCGCGCGACCAATGTTCCACAAAATAAGCCTGGGGCTGAAGTTTTAAGCGATCCAAAACTCCTCGGATCAATTGACTGCTGCCCCAAGAATCTGCCCCTAAATAAATCGTCTTCTCAGGCAGGAGACCAACCAAGCGGGTCATCAGCGCTGCAACCTCCATTTCGTAGCTGGGGATAAAGACGAGATCTGGCTTCCACTGCACAATTCGAGAGATCGCCGCGCGATCCACTTCTTTCTCTTCTGCAAAATCAACGCGCCCAACAATCTGTCCCCCGAGATCAGTAAACTTGCGCGAAAAATTTTCACTCACTCCGATCGAAAATGTCTCTTTGCGATTTACTAAGACAACAGCTCGCCGCGCCTGCTTTTCTTTCGACGCAAACTCGGCGAGCTTTAGCGCCTGGTAATTGTCATCAAAACAAACCCTCAGCGTGTAACTCTTATTCTCTGTCAGCCTCGGGTGTGTGGCCCAGGGCGTGATGAGGGGAATTTTATGAGTCTCTGCTAAATCGCTCAAAACAAAAGCGGCATTCGATGTGCTCCCACCGATGATCAAAGCGGGCTTCCAACGCTCGATCGCTTCTGAGGCTTTAATCGCAAGCTCGTGAATCTGACTACTGATCGCTAAGTGCACGAATCGCACAGGTGGCGCAGAGCTTCCCGCAAGCGCAAAAGCTAACTCCACACCGACCACATTGGCGTTTTTATCTCGCGGTGGTTCAGGCGGAGGGAAAACCGTCAAAACGACAGGTGAATTCTTACTCAGGGTCGAGGTCGCTGCGCTTGCCTCGGGCACAGCGAATACAAACTGAAAGCTGAACAAAAAAATTAAAAGAGAGCTCGCCACGCGCTGGCTATAGTCTTCACTCTCGTGAGGATCAAGCTCCAGCACGCAAAGATTTTCTGAATGATTTCGATCACTTCTCGAGGCGATTGTGATGTTTGACGTGACCTACAAAAGACGGTAAGCAGCGTCTGCTTGTTCGAGCCGCTTTTTTGTTCTGGCCGCTTGGGGAAAGACGGGGTTTTTGGGTGTTTAAAAGCTTAGAGACAGTAAAGGATGGCGTGGCATGACTAAAAGGCTTCCAAGGGTTTTAATTTGTGATGATGATGAGACCTACCATCTCAGCTTGCGACACCTCCTCAAAGATCGATTCGAATTGAAGTCCGCCTATCATGGGGATGAGGCGCTTGCGATCGTAAAAAATAATCCGATCGATTTAGTGATTTTAGATGTCGCCATGCGAACTGAGGATGAAGGCCTTCAGTACATTCCTCGAATACGAGCCGCGGACTCCGAATGCTCCATTATCATGAGCAGTGGTAGCAAGGATTTTCAAACCGTACGCGAGGCCCTGATCTTAGGAGCAGAGGATTATATTCCTAAAGACGCAAATCCCGACGAGATGCTTCACCAGCTCCAAAGAATTTTAGAGAAACGCCATCTGATTCGGCGACAACAACAACTAGTATCCGAAACGAAGCGTAATGAGGGCACAAGACATTTAGTAGGCAAGAGTCCCGCGATGGCTCGGATTCGTCTGTTGATTGAAAAGCTGCGATCGAGCCCAGTGAATGTTGTTATCACGGGCGAGACTGGAACAGGCAAAGAAGTCGTAGCTCGTATGCTTCGATCGGGATCGGATCGATCGCCACAGGCTTTCGTAGCGATCGATTCGTCGACTATTCAAAGTAGCATGGCCGAGAGCATCTTGTTCGGACACGAAAAAGGCGCCTTCACTGGTGCTGACCAAATGCGAAAAGGGGCTTTTGAAGAAGCTGATGGCGGAGTTATTTATTTCGATGAAATTTCGAATATGCCCCTAGAGATCCAGGCCAAGCTTTTGCGCGTGATTCAAGAAAAAGAGGTCACTCGTCTCGGATCTTCTAAAGTTATTCCTCTCGATTTTAGAGTGGTTTGTGCGACGAATAAAAATTTAGAGTCTTTGGTCCGCGAGGGAAAATTTAAAGAGGACTTGTTACAGAGGCTAAACGTAGTCCCGCTTGAAATCCCGCCTCTTCGTGATCGGAGAGAAGACATCACTGAACTGGTGGAGTACTTGGCTGATAAGAACGCGACCCCTATCAAGCGAATTCAGTTTGTAGAGGATGCCCTTCATGTCCTTGAAAACTATAACTGGCCCGGAAACGTGCGCGAGTTAAATAATTTGATTGCCTATCTCACCGCCGTGAGCGACCGCGAGTTGATCGAAGTGCAAGATCTGCCCGCAAAATTGTTTAACGATACTCCAGCTTTCGACAGCACGCGCATGAGCTTAGATACTCGAGAAGACAGCATGAAATCGATTTATGATCGCCTAGCGGCATACGAGCGACAGCTACTGATAGCTGAATTTAAGAGACAGTCGGGCAATATTAGCAAAATGGCAATCTCGCTCGGAATGGATCGATCACATCTTTACACTAAGCTAAAGACTTATGGGATCTTCTTAAAACGAGAAGCACGTTCGCCCGAGGGACTTAACCACCTCAGCCCCGTGTGAAGCTCACCAAGACTCGTGGAGTTTCATAGATAAGATCTTCCACTGACCCTCTTCAAGAATGAGGCGCATCTCTCGAGCGGTGCTTAACTCTGGATTCTCGGATTCTCCATTTTTAAAAGGGTAGCAAATCATACTTCCATCGCTGCCTCGTGAAACCCTAAATTGGGCTCGCGGGAGAAGAATCAAGTCCCTGGGATGATACTTATCATTGATCAGGAGCTTCGTAATCAAACGAGGTGCTTGCTCAAAAAATTGAGGATTTTTAAGAGCATCCGAATTTTTTGTTTTGAACTCTACGGTCAGAAAGCTTTCGATCTGACTTAAATCTCTGGTCTGAAGCGCATCTCGAAATTCACCACAACGCTTAGCCAAAACGCGAGCAGGATGATCTGACCCCATCGAAAAAGCCGAACTGCTTAAAAGCACGAGAATCATGCTCTTCACCCAAAAACTTGACGCGATTTTTTTTAACGAATTCATCACCGGCAGGCTCCCTCAAAGAATTTCTTGAGCCAAGTGTTTTCTAGGCCCTGCCGCCTAGCGCAGAGCGTCTAAACCCGAAACTAACTTCATCTTTGACGCGTATTTTAATAAACTTCATCGCAGGGGGAGTTAAACGTGATCAAATCGAGAATTGCTGCGGTGCCATTTCTGTCGTGCTTTGTTTTGAGCTTAAGTATCTGGGCGGAGGCTCAAGCTTCGAGCATTTCTGTCATGAGCTACAACATAGAAAATCTCTTTGATCTCGAAAACGATCCTCGCATTTCTGATGATGAGTTTACTCCTTCTGGAGCTGCCGAATGGACTGAGGAAAAGCTGCATCAAAAATTACAAAACCTTTCCAAAGTTGTGACAGCTGTTCGAAATGAAGATGGAAGTCGCTGCCCTGATGTCTTGGGACTGATGGAGGTTGAAAACCGTGAAATTTTGGAGCACTGGCGAACAAATTACCTGAGTGAATGTCGCTATCGCCATCTCGTCATCAACCGCCACACCGATGACGAGCCGGTTCGGGATGACGTCCGAGGAATCAAAGTGGCTCTGCTTTCGAAGTTAAAACTGGGCGGGCAACCCGCAAAGTATTTGGCCTACGAGGGGGGACGATACATTCTTGAGGTACCCCTGGAACTTAACGGCAGGCGCTTAGTCGTTCTTGTAAATCACTGGAAAAGTCGAATTGGTGGTGGAGAAGATAAGCGCGCCCTTGGCGCTCAGACTTTACGATCTCGCTTCGAAGAGTGGAATCAAATCGATCCCTACACGGATATCGTCGCCATGGGAGACTTTAATGATGAGCCCGAAGATGCAAGTTTTGTAAAAACTTTGGGTCTGACAAGCAATCGGAATGCTAAGGATGAGGATCTCTCTCAAGCCTTCATTTGGAATACAAGCTTTGATGAGTTCAATCTCAAACAGAAATTACAAGAGGCCCAAGAGTTAATCGATTTGGGCGAGCCCATCAAACTCGAGGAAGTTGAAAAATTTTGGAGACAAAAAAGAGGTACTTACTATTTTCATCGAGAGTCTAAGTTTTTACAGCTCGACCACCTCCTCATCTCTCGTGGGCTACTCGATTCTCGAGGCTTTCAGTACATTCCTAAAAGCTTTCGAGTCATTCAACCCCTTGGATTTACCGATCAAAATGGAGCTCCAATCCCCTACAAGTCTTCCAAACGAGGAGCTGTGGGTGGCGCATCAGATCACTTTCCAATAATGATTCGGCTCAACTACTGAGCCTGTCGGACCTGGTTAAATGATTTTCTCTGTCATCAATTGAATCGAAGATGTTTTACGGATTCCCCCGAATCCCTCAACTCTTGCAGGGCCTCGATACCAATCGCTAAATGATCATGAACAAAGTTTTTTGTTACTTTCTTATCGCTCTTTTCTGTCTTAATACCCTCAGGAACCATCGGGTTATCTGAGACTAGCAGAAGAGCTCCATGAGGAATCTCATTGATAAAACCCACCGTGAAGATTGTCGCGGTCTCCATATCAATTCCCTCTGCGCGAATCTCCTCCAGATATTGTTTAAATTCCACATCATGCTCCCAGACGCGTCGGTTAGTCGTGTAAACTGTTCCGGTCCAGTAGTCCTTCCGATATTTTCTGATAGATGCTGAAACTGCCATTTGTAATCGAAAAGAGGGGAGTGAGGGAACCTCCGCAGGCATATACAACTCACCCGTCCCCTCTCCTCTAATGGCAGCAATCGGCAAAATCAGATCACCCAATTTTGATTTCTTTTTTAAACCTCCACACTTTCCTAAAAAAAGAGTGGCCTTAGGTTTAACTGCAATCAGGAGGTCCATGATCGTCGCAGCCATCGCACTCCCCATTCCAAAGTTGATGATCGTTATATTTTTAGCCGTACAAGTTTGCATCGGCATGCCCAGTCCCCGAATGGGAGCTTTCATCCTTTTTGAGAAGAGCTCGACGTAATTCATAAAGTTCGTCAGCAGAATATACTTTCCAAACTCTGGAAGGGCTGTGCCCGTGTATCGAGGAAGCCAGTTGCGACAAATCTCAAGTTTCGATTTCATAAGCTTCATTCTTAGCGGAAAAAAGCCTTAGAGACCAAGCTTCTTGCAAGCTAGACTAAGAGGGTGTCGGGTCGAAACGATGAAAAAAAACTAATTGGATGGCGTGAATGGGTGGCCATCCCAGATCTCGGTGTTCATCAGATCAAAGCGAAGGTCGACACCGGAGCTAAAACCTCTGCTCTACACGCCGAAGATATTCGAATCGTTAAAAAATCCGGAAAGCGATTCGTGAGATTTCGAATCCATCCCTACCAGAGAAACTCACAGCTTGAAGTCGAGGCCCGCGTCGCTCTTATTGAAAAGAGGCAAATTCGTAGCTCCTCAGGACATGAAACTCTTCGTCCAGTGATTGTTGTCCCGGTGCTCATTGCAGGCTCGATGGTAGATATCGAAATCAGCCTCGTGAACCGCGACATGATGGGATTCCGCATGCTTTTGGGCCGCGAGGCGCTGAGAGGCCGTTTTATTGTGGATCCACAGCGATCTTTTGTTCTTGGCCGCCGCCTCAAAGAATCCTAAGCCTGTCTTCGAATGAGCCCAAAACGACAGCTCCGAATTTGTATTCTTTCTCGCAAGTCTAGTTTGTACTCTACACGCCGATTAGTGGAAGCGGCGATTCATCGTGGCCACATGGCAGAGGTGATAGATCCCCTGCGCTGCTACATGAACATCACCTCAAGCAAACCCGAGATCCACTATCGCCAGCGGATACTTAATGAATTTGATGCTGTGATTCCGCGTATTGGAGCTTCAATTACGTTTTATGCGACGGCTGTTCTCCGCCAATTTGAGATCATGGGTGTCTTTTCGGTTAACGAATCGGTGGCCATTTCAAGATCTCGTGACAAACTTCGTGCTCTGCAGCTTTTAGCTCGCAAAGGAATTGGACTGCCCGTTACCGGCTTTGCTCACTCCACCAAGATGACCGATGATCTTATTCGGTTAGTCGGGGGCGCGCCCCTCGTCATCAAGTTACTTGAAGGGACGCAAGGTAAGGGCGTGGTTTTGGCTGAAACTAAAAAAGCTGCCGAAAGTGTAATCGATGCTTTTCGGAATATGGACGCAAACTTCTTAGTTCAACAATACATTAAAGAAAGTGCTGGCACTGATTTAAGATGCTTTGTCATTGGCGATCGTGTCGTGGCTACCATGCAAAGAACTGCACGCGAGGGAGAGTTTCGATCTAACCTCCATCTCGGTGGAACGGCCAAGGCCGTTGAGGCCAGTGACGCTGAAAAAAACATTGCTGTTCGTGCCGTCAAAGCGCTGGGCCTGAATGTGGCCGGCGTCGATGTGATGCGTTCAAATAGCGGACCCGTTGTTTTGGAGGTCAACTCATCGCCTGGTCTAGAGGGGATCGAATCTTCAACCCAACAAGACATCGCCAGTCAGGTGATTGAGTTTATTGAAAAACATGCTCGGCACGGCAGAACCAAAACAAAAGGCCGCGGTTAAATCTCAGGCAGCCTTTCGAAGTCGCTTAAGTTCAAATCGAAGATCGTTCTGGTAAATGAAATACCCGATGAGCCCCAGAATCCAAGTGGGGATGAGTTGAATAAAGTGATAGAGCAAAACCACAACAAAAGATTCTTCGTGCTGTAGTTTAAAAAAATGAGTGAGAACAAAGACTCCGGCAAATTCAAAAGTGCCCACATTTGAGGGTGCAGAGGGCAAAGCCGATGCCAAGGTAATTCCCACCATCATGACGACCCACTGAGCCCAATCTAAATGGAGAGACATGGCCTCACCCAAGACCGACAATATCACCAAATGAATCCCCCATCCTATGCTGGCGATGAGAAGAACTCGAGCCATCACGCGCCAATCGGTCGCCGAACTAAAGCCCGCACGGATACGCTTTAGTATTTGTAGCAATAGATTTAATCGTGGCCTGTCATGCGATGCAGGTAGAGCCTGAATGCCCCAAAAGACAAACAATACAAGAATCGGAATCGCCACTAAAGATTCAAATGGAATCCAGTCTTGTGCGATACTCAGATTAGAAAGAGCAATAAAAAAAATAAGCCCCATACTCATAAAGTCTAAAAAGCGATCGGCAATATTACATCCGACAATCGTGCTCACAGGAATTTTTACCCGTCGATGAATAAACCAAACTCGAATCGCTTCGCCTAACTTGGCAGGCAAAATGCCGTTAAAAAAGAAGCCCAACCGTAGACTCCAAAAACAATCCCAAAATTTAACACCCGGCTCTGAGGGCCGAAGCGCCCACTGCCACTTCCAGGCCAAAACCACTCCATGAAGCATCGCCAGAAAAAGGCAAAGAAAAATCACGCTCAACTCAACACGCGCCATGGCCAGCAAAAAACTTTGCCAATCCATTTTTTGGATAACCCAAATCAGGCAAAGCGACGCGATAAAGATACCCACGACGCTTAGAAGCCTTTGGCGAATTCTCATTCGCCCCTCCATGAATGATTCACCCTAAGCGACATATCGGCGGTCTTGTTTAGACCCCGCCGTCGACTCTCGATTCAAGCTCTCTAAAATCGGAAGAGTATATCGATCCACACGATCAATGATACTCGTCCATGAAAAGCGTTCGATCATTTTCTTACGCGCATTTTCTGCAAGTCTTGCACTGAGCTCAGGATCCCGGGCCAAGCGCAGCATTTGAGCCGCAAACTGCTCTGGATGATCGGGATGCGCCGTCAAAACATCGACCTCTGAAGTATAAGTCTCGCGAAATGCCGGCAAATCGCTGGCCACTGTGGGAGCTCCCGAAACCATCGCTTCAAGCATCGCCACCCCCAAAGAAGCAATTCGATTGGTAGGAACCACATTGATATGTGTCGTTTTGAAGTAAGCCGGCTTTTCTTTAAGAATCGCTCCCAAAAAATGGACATGGGGCTTTAGATCTAACTCGACTTCATCTTCAAAATAAGGTCGCAAAGGTCCGTCACCCGCAATAATCAGGCGAGAGTTCGGAAACTCACGATGAAAAATTCGAAAAGCATCAATCATCAAACTCAAACCATTTCGTGGCTCGAGCCGACCAATCCAAAACACATTGATTTTGCCATCATCGTACTTTTCTATTTTTTCAACTTTGGGATCCAAAAACTCATCAACGGGTATTCCGTTGGGAATAGTAATGAACTTCGAACCAAACCAATCCTGAAAAGGCTTCGCTGCCGTATCAGATACCGAAACTAATCCATCAAAATCATCCATCACCGACTTGGTGAAGCGATGAAAAATTTTAAATAGAAGCGGTTTTGACAAAAGCATCGCATGTAAATGGCCGACCACAGGACAGTCCGCATAACGCTGAACAAGTAAAGGAAGGATCGGAGTCATGGGACAATGCACATGGATCACATCAAACTTCTCGGACTCAATCATTTCTTTCACTTTTGTTCCGATGCGCAAATCAAAAGATACTTTAGCCAAACTTCCATTTGCCCACACCGGTAGAGATTTGCCGATACGAATAATTCGAAAACCATGCTCCGAATATTGAATGTTGTGAGGGGCTGCTACATTAGACGTAATCAAAGCCACATCGTAGCCTTTGCGTGCGAACTCCACACAAGCGTAATGAACATCACCGCTCAAGCCTCCCATGTGCGGGTAATAGAACTCGCTCACCACGGCCACCTTTAACCGACCCGAGGATTTGTGAGTTCTTAGGCGCTTTCGACGGGCGTCTGCGATTTTCCAAATGCGGTTGGCTAGCAGAACATAGGCCACATAAAGACCGATCAGAACTTGGTAAATCAGGGCAAAGACTTTAAAAAATCCGAACCTCAGTTTTTGCCAGGGTGTTTTGGGCTCGATCGCCCTCATTTTTACTTGTGACATTCAATGCTTATATTATGTAGGCCCCCAAGACGAAAGATCAAAGGCATACAAATTTGGCCAGATTCTGTACCTGTTCGAATTTATTCACAACTTTCCAGCGTATAGCTTACGCCGTCGATGGAAATCTGCCCACAAGCCGGCCCGTAAATCACCTCGCGGCTCGTGGCCTTACCGGCCACCTCTAGATTTTGATTAAAGCCCCCCGAGATAGGATGACAGCAAGTCTCTACCCATTTGACAGAGTCATACTCAGTCGTACCGCTGGCCTGAAGAGTGGGATTGCTCACACTCAACTGCCCGTTGAGTACGACCTGATCCACTTCGGATGATCCCGAAAAATTATAGGTCAGAGTTCCTTGGCTTCGAGGCCTCGACACCACTTCCCCGCGCGAAGATTTTAGAATTCGAGTCGAATCGATCGCCACTTCATGCACGATAGAGCTTGGATAAGTCCCCGAGGTGGTAAAGCTGTTTCGATCTTCGATGATTCGTTTTCGTCCTCCAACCATCGAAATCTCGATGTCTCGTGCAATACTTCCCTCTCGATCAAAAACATTGTTTTCACGATCATCTCCAGCGTTGCGTGTAATCTCGATGAGTGTCTCACCATCGTACAACTTATTATTCTTCCTGAAGGGGCGACACGAATTGAACTCTCGACGAATACTCACGGTGCTACCGGACTGCTCTCGACTACTCGAAGGGCAGCTGCCCCTCAGAGGTGATTTCGCAAATAACTTGGGTCTTCGCGTAATGCCCGTGGGCGAGTCTGCGACATCGTCTTCACTGATGATACCAAAGACTCCCTCTTCTGCTTCTTCCGTAAGTGCAAGACTAGAATCAAAAGCATTTCCCACATCTGTTCCCAAGTCTGTGCTCGATGGGCCGCAGGCGAACAGACCTATCCAGCACATTCGAAACAGCCATGACGACTTCATTTTTTCTCCCTGATTTGTGACGTTTTTAAGAGCGGAAAGATTTGAAAATTAAGCTGGTAAACGTTATCGGCTTCAGGGTCTCCTGAATACACGGCATTTAATTCCCGACGAAATTGAGCGACTCTTTTTTTGATTTCGCCAAACCTGGCTTTGGGAAGAGCAATCGTCAAACCTGTCAAGTCGCGATCCTCTTGGGGAATCCCATCGATCGCTGCTAGTGCCCGCTCGATCATTTGACGGTGAAAATTGCGAACGACCAAACTTTTCATTTCTTGAGGCGTCTCCAGTGCCACCTCTTGCGTTTTCCATCGTCCCGCACTCTCCATGGCTAGGCCCAAACTCTTCAAAAGCATCAGAGCTTCTTGAAGCTGTCGGGCATTAATGCCCAGAACGGCTGCCCACTCCTCCGCTCGACCACTCAGAAGCTTTGAGCTGAGCAGCTCTCGGAGCGCTACGTTGTACCAATTCGAGAAGTATTCGTACTGTTCAGATCCAGTTTTTTGAATCTGAAGAAACTTGCGAAAGCCCAAGAGCGTCCGATAATGCTCGTCCTTTTCTTGCACTGATATCGCCTGATTAAACAGAACAAGAGCCTCAAAGAATCTCGACTCCGCCTTACTCAGCCGAACACCCTCTGCGACTCGCGAGATCGATTCTCGCGTGAGCATTCTTTTTCCATCGATGATCATTTTCAAGTAAGAGGGGCTCGAAAATCCTGCTCGTGCTGCAAAGGATCTCATCGAAAATTTTGTTTCGGATTTCAGAAACTCCACCAGGGCCCTCAAAAACGATCGATAGTCGAGAAACTCATAAATAGAAGGCCGCTCAGTTCTGGGATCCGTCTTTGCCATTTTTTATATTTTACCCAGAGAAGCGAATCTTGAATATGGCCGCCCCTTAAATTTTGTACACCTGAGTGTACGTTCTCATTTTTCATCTTATTGAATTCTTTGTGTTTTTCTATACTTAAGCCGATTTTATGGCCCGACAAATCGGGGATTAGTGTACTAAAAGGGCCGGCTTTAAATGAGCCTGATGGATTTTCGGCTCAGTCCCCGGCAAAGTGTTGTGTGGCTTTTGTAGACTGCGTTCTTTTTTCATCGCTCGAGACGGAAGGTCCAACCGAAGATAATCTTGCTCTAGCCTCTGCCCTGCAAAACCATGGGCTAAAAGCTCAGGTGCTGCCGTGGGAGATTTTTTTAAAGCAGCCCATCGATTGTGGCCTGATCGTTTTTCAATCCACCTGGGGTTACTACAAAAACTACCCACAGTTCAAAGCATTGATCGATCAGCTCGAAAACTTGAAAATAGAAGTTTGGAATCCTTTGGAGGTCATCCGATGGAACTCTCATAAACGATACTTGATTCAACTTGAGAAAAAGGGGGTCAAAATTGTTCCGAGCATTTTATGGGAAAAAGGAAAGTCTTTGAAGTTGATCGAAACAGCAGAGCATCTTGAAAGTGATCTGCTGGTAATCAAGCCGGCCATTGGGGCATCCGCCTACCACACACAACTCGTGGATCTTGCAAAGATCGAAGAGCAGAGCTCTGAAATTCAAGAATTGGGACAGTCTCATGACCTGCTTGTTCAACCTTTTGTTCCTGAGGTTCAGAGCGAAGGCGAGTACTCCCTCGTTTTTATTGATAATCAATTTACTCACTGCATGATTAAAGTGCCTGAAGATCAAGATTTTCGGGTTGTCGGAAACGCTGCCCGAAAAATTCCCTGTCCCCCGAGAGCGCTGAGCGCAGCCAAGAAAATACTGAGACTCGCCAACCAGGAGCATATCTATGCACGAGTTGATTTGGTCATGCATGAGGACCACTACCTTTTAATGGAGCTTGAGTTGATTGAGCCTCGACTTTGGCTTCAGCGAGAGCCGATGGCTGCCGATCTTTTTGCCTCAGCAATTTCCAAAAGAATCTAGGGTCCTGTAGGCTGAGAAAACATGATCATCTGGGGAAAAGAGATGTGATGGGCTTTTTTGAAACAGGCACTCTTGCTGTGGCTGCTTATTTTGTTTTTGCTAACGGAGTATTTCTTATACTTCTCATCATAAGTTTTTTTTCACTCCGTCGAGACTCACGATCACGGCTCATGGTGAAGAGCCTCAAGGATCGATACGACTTGATCGCTCCACCGGTGAGCATTATTGCGCCAGCATTTAATGAAGCGAAGAGTATTGAAGAGTCGGTCCAATCTTTTTTGAGACTGGACTACCCCGCTTTTGATGTCTTGGTCGTCAACGATGGCTCAACCGATGACACCTTTGAGCGCCTACAGGCGGCATTCGATTTGTTTGAGACTGAAAGGTTTTACGATGATCGACTGAGTCGCTCAAAGATCAAAGGACTCTATGCATCGAGAAAGTTTTCGAACCTTTTTGTGATCAACAAAGAGCGTGGCGGTAAGGCCGATGCCATCAATATGGGGATTGGCTTTTCAAGGCACGAACTTTTCTGTGCGGTTGATTCGGACTGTATTTTAGAGCCGGATTGTCTTTTGCGAGTGGTCATACCCTTTATCGAGGAGCCCAAGCTGACGATTGGAGCCGGAGGAACAGTTCGCCCAATCAACGGATGCCTGGTTCATGCAGGACGCCTAACTCAAATACGATTTCCGAAACGATTTTTAGCGATGATTCAGGTGGTGGAATACTTGCGGGCCTTTTTGTTCGGTCGACAAGGTTGGAACGTTCTGAATTCAACTTTAATTATCTCTGGTGCTTTCGGAATTTTTAGAAAAGACATCGTTATGCGTGCGGGCGGTTATCGCAAAGATTGTATCGGCGAAGACATGGAGCTCGTGGTGCGCCTACGCCGCTTTGCCGTTGAGAATCAGTTGGATTATCGTATTTCGTTTGTACCCGACCCCATCTGCTGGACCGAGGTGCCCGAGACTCTAAGTGGGCTCTCGCGACAGAGAGATCGATGGCAAAGAGGTTTAGCCGAAAGCCTTCTCTCTCATAAGACGATGTTTCTTAACCCTCGATATGGTCTTACGGGATTTTTGGCCTATCCTTATTTCTTGTTTGTTGAACTCATCGGCCCGGCCGTTGAGATCGGGGCGTATGTTTTTATTTTTACCGGACTCGCTTTGGGTTTCATAGATCCCCATTTGCTGCTGCTCGTCCTTGCTGTCGATATTGGTTTTGGAATTTTCATGTCTCTCGGAGCTGTGTTTATTGAAGAGAGTACCTTTCATAAATACTCGAAAATCCATCAATTGCTGACGCTCGTAGGACTCGCAGTGATTGAACATTTGGGTTACCGACAACTCATGACGCTTTTTAGACTGAAGGGCTTTGTCAACTATCTGCGAGGCCACCATGCTTGGGGCACGGTCGAAAGAAGCGGATTCGATCAACGCTCTTAAAACTGAGCCTGAAGATTCACTTGATAGCGCTGCTCAGATCGAAGCTCCCCATCATAGTAGGAATACTCGACACTCGGTTGAACTCTGGCAGCGCGCCACTTTAGGCGAGCCCCTACCGACGAGAAAGAATCAAAGACTCCATCTCCTTCATCGCTTTTTCCAGAGGAGAAAAAGATTCTCGAATCGATCTTCTGAGCAAGGGATTGATCGACAAAAACGGAAGCCGCAAAACTTTTTGATGGTCGCAATCCCACATCCCCCTGCAATTGGATGGCAAAAGAATCGCTCAAATCTGCTCGAACTCCCGGCCTGAGACTAAGGGTGTTTGTCTTTTCATAATCTCGAAACCGAAGGCCTGCGAAAAAATCGAAGGGTACTCGGTAGAAGTGCGGAGTGAGCGTGACCTCGCGTGCCGGAAAAAAGTCAGCCCCTGGCGTGAGCGCTAATTCTGTCTCGGCAGAGAATGAGCGATTGATGAAAGCCAAATGCATGATGCGAAATTGGTGATCTTTAAATTTCACTCCGGACGCAAATTTTCGATGCTCAAAAGAGTAAGCCATTTCGAGTTTATTTCTTCTCCAGTAAGTGGCATTCACTCCCCCCGAAAAAAAAGAGCTGTCTCGCGGCTTTGAGTAGCTTTGACCAAAGAAGGCAAAACTGCGCAGCTCGGCGGCGGGCTCAGTATCGGCGAAGACTAAAAACATGGGCAAAATGAACAAACACTGAAGCATCGCTTAAACCTTATAAAATGGCGGAGAGGGAGGGATTCGAACCCTCGATACCATTGCTGGTATACTAGTTTTCGAGACTAGCGCCTTCAACCACTCGGCCACCTCTCCAAAACAAATTGACCCAGAGTCGATTGAAAATGCGGACCCGGCGTGATTCGAACACACGACCTTCTGCTTCGTAGGCAGACGCTCTATCCAGCTGAGCTACGGGTCCACTTAGAAGAATCTTTGATAGCGGACTTAGGCAGGGCTTTCAAGATTAGAGGGCAAATAAAAGGGGCTCCCAGCGGAACCCCCCTCAGAAAGACACGGCCTCCTGCATTAAGCGATTTTAGCGAGGGCCTCTAAAACCTCTTCAGTATGCCCATCGACCTTAACTTGCCGAAAAATCTCAGCAATGCGGCCGTCGGGATTAATCAAAAAGGTAGTGCGCTCAATTCCCATATAGGTCTTGCCGTACATATTCTTTTCGACCCATACCCCGTAGGCTTCAGAAACAGCCTTGTCCGTATCGGCCAAGAGCGTGAAATTGAGCCCGTATTTTTGGATAAAAGCTTGATGGCTTTGAGAATCATCTGCGCTCACTCCCAAAATCACAGCGTCTTTGGTCCCAAACTGCTGAATATTGTCTCTAAAGCTGCATGCCTCTTTGGTGCAACCGGGAGTGTCGTCTTTGGGATAAAAGTAGAGAACGACTTTTTTTCCGGCAAACTGGCTTAAGCTCACCGACTGCCCCGATTGATCGAGCAAATTAAAGTTTGGCGCTAAATCCCCAACGTTAAGCTTGATGCTTTTAGGAGTGGGGGCTTCTGGACTAAAACTTTTCACACGAGGAGCTGAAGAAGCAGACTTTGACTTCGCACTCGAAATTTTACGAGTTACCGCGGGCTTCTTAGCCTTAGCGCTCTTGGCCTTGGCCTTGGTCTTCGGCTTAGCTTTTGCTGCTTTTGCTTTTTTTGTTTTAGCCTTTGTCTTCGCAGCCTTTTTTACTTTTGTCTTTTTTGCGGATGCCTTGGTTTTAGATTTCTTTTTTACTGCCATGATTCTTCCTCCTACAGAGAATAAAAAATTAAACGAAACACTTGCACTTTCCCAGACAAATCCTAGGCTTTTCATAGAGTGAATTCAAAGATACCAAAGTCTAATGACGGCTCTTCGAGAGCCGTCCCCGAAAGGCACCCGAGGCGGCTGCATGTTTTTGATCTCTTGGGTAGCGACAGAGAATCCTTTGCTCAGCGCATCTTCTCTCGCGACATTCGTCATCTCTCGAAGGGAGCCCCAAAGCTGGCTTGTATTTTAACCGCCGAAGCGCGACCACGCGCTCTTTTTTGGATGGAGCGACAGGAGGAGCGGATACGAATTTATCTCGCTCCCGAGGAGCTGGAGAGCTTTCATGAGGCCTTTCAGCTCTACCATTTTGGCGAAGATATTAGTCTTGAAACGCGCGAGATTCAGAGCACCGAAATCTTGATCGAAGGACCTGCCTGGTCCCTTTGCTCGCTTGTTGCGGACCCTCAGAATCCTCAAGAGGAGAAGGCCAACATCTGGCATCGTGGCCGAATTCTGAATCTTTTAGCTCAGCGAAACCTGGATTTCTCAAAGAGCGAGAATGTCTTTGAGTTGGGCCTCGAGGAGCTCTGCGATTCCAACAAAGGCTGCTATGTGGGCCAAGAAGTCATCGAGCGCGTTCGGTCGAGAAGCGGAAAGCCCCCTCGGTATCTTTGTTTGATTAAATGGGGCGAGGCCCCTCAAGCGGGGGCCACTTTGATAAAAGCGACCGAAAAGGTCGGCCAGCTGACGAGTTCTGTCTGCGAGCTAAGTGGTGAATTTTACAGCCTCGCCTTTGTTTTTCGACAATTTTGTCAGCCTGGCGAGCTTTTCATAGAAGAAAATACCAGCAATATCGGCACTTTAGTAAATTTTGTGGGACGTCCAATCACGTCCATTCAAGCTTAATCGCCACAACAGGCGATAAGAAAATTGCCTTAGGATTCAGTGATTTAAGGCAAAAGTTTGCGGGGCATACGTCTTGCTTATTCACCTCGGTACATACGCACTAGGGCCAATAAGAGAAAAGGGGCTGGGTGTGAACGCGTGCTCTTTAAAGAACGAATACCCCCTAACTTTAAAGAATCCCCTTTAGCACGGTCGACCCACCTCTTTTCTTCCTTTTTTTTGAGTCGCCCACCACTCCCGAGAGGGAGTCTCATAGCCATTAGATAGCCGGCCTCAACGTCACAGAAAGAATCCACGTACCGTTGCTTTCTTCCGAACCTGGCGGGGTTGATGGCCTCGTCTTGAGTCAAAGCCGGCAGAATGTTCAATAGCTCGTCACGGCTGGCGACACAAGCACCACCACACAGCAATCATTTTTATCTGGATCAAGTGAGACCGAGCTGGCAACTTCGGAAGGTCTTGCCTCGCAAAGAGAGCTTACCGTGGAGAGGTGGGTGAGAGGCTTAAACCAACGGTTTGCTAAACCGTCATACGGGTAACACCGTATCGGGGGTTCGAATCCCCCCCTCTCCGCCATTACCTTCTCGCCATGAGGGGGCTTAGTTTATTTTTATTACAATTTTTTGATCTGGTGGCACAAAGAAGATAGGTCTGTCTTATGAACCTTAAATCTTGCGCAACATTAAATATTCATGGTGCTCCCGAGATCACCCCTCAACATTTGCAAGACATTCGTGGTCAAGTCGAACTGATCGATGTTCGTCGTCCCGACGAATTTACAGGAGAGCTTGGCCACATCGACGGAGCTCGCCTTGTCACGCTCGAGACTGAATTAGAAGGGCAACTACCTCAATGGGATAAATCAAAAACTTACGTCTTTGTTTGTCGCAGTGGTCAGCGCTCATCACGAGCCACCAATCAAGCTCTCGAGCTTGGATTTAAAGAGGCTTTCAATTTGAAAGGCGGAATGCTGCTGTGGAACACTTTGCAGCTCCCGGTGAATCGAGAACGCTCATAGAGCTGGTTCGCCGCCAAAGCCCCCTCAAATTTGTCTTTGATTTTCTTATGTTTTTTTTCGTCAAGAGTTTTTGATTTTTTCTCTTCAGGCTTTGAGTTGCCAAAGTCCTCTGCTTTTGAAATTTGAAAGATATGAAGTTTAAGCCCACTCGACGACGATTGGTTTTGCGAACCCCAAGACCTCGAAAAACATTTCCTGCTAACGGACAAAAACTCATTCGGAAAATTGCTGAATTCGACTCACTCATCCGAAGTCATGGAATTACTCTCAATCTCGAGGCATCGGATTATGCTCGAGATTTATTTTGTCGATTCTCACTCGCGGCACAAAAAAGAATCGTCAATAGTTTTGAAATTTACGTCGAGACCGTTCAGGATCTTACTCGGCGAGCTCATCATCCTCACGACTCGCTCAAGCTCACTTGGGCTTTTTTGCAAAAATCTGGCTGGCATCCGCACAGTCGCTTGTTCCACAGCGTAGGACGCCAAGAGGTCATTGAGATTTTTAACAAAGATTTTGTTCAGGTTTTTCGGAGTTTGAATTTTTTTGAGTTTTTTGATTTGCCCGTTTTTGATCTGTTGGTTTTGGATCGCATGACGATTTTGAAATCTCATCCCAAAACAGAAGAGCAGCTCTTCTTGTCGCTCGACGCTGCCCTGAAGACAAACAGCGGCCTTCGGCTGCTCACGGAGCAGCCCCAACCCTGGACCCAAAGGTTTGGCTCGGATGAGCGAGTTCATCTGATTCAGGGCAAAAGCTTAAGTAGCCTTCTCGAGCGAGGGCGAAGGCCCGCAAGGGTTCAAGCAGTGATCACCAGCTCTTTGGTAGAGCCCGCGGAATCCGGCGAGCTTTCTTTAGCAGTCTCCTAAAATTTGCCCTCATTTTCTCGACCCACCGAGCGCCATTTGATAGCTCTGCTTAGTCTTAGGAGAGGTGGCCGAGTGGTTGAAGGCGCACGCCTGGAAAGCGTGTAAACGGCACAACCGTTTCGAGGGTTCGAATCCCTCCCTCTCCGCCATTTGAATGAGCGCAGCTCATTTGTTCATGCCGAAGCCAAAAAAAATCCCCCCAGGCAAGCCTGAGGGGATTCTCTATAAACCATAATGCCAATAAATCTTACACTGCTTTTCGGCTCGCCGAGCTTTGCGAAGATGCGCTAGCTGATCGACTCACGATGCGCATTCCGTAGAAGCTCCTCCAGACGAAGTAGTTAGCAATCAAAAAGAATACGATGCCTGCATACATTGCAGTGTTACCCGGCAAATTGACCGCGATTTCCACAGCCAAGAGACCGAACAAGGTCGTAAACTTGATGATTGGATTAAGGGCTACCGAGGTTGTGTCTTTGAAAGGATCACCTACGGTATCACCAACCACCGCGGCAGCGTGAAGATCAGTGTTTTTCTCACGCAAATCTACTTCGATCACCTTTTTAGCATTATCCCAAGCACCGCCCGCATTTGCCATAAACATGGCTTGAAACAATCCAAAAACCGCAATCGAGATCAAATAGCTCGCGAAGAACTCTGGGTTAAAACATGCAAAAGCCAAGGTCAGGGGGAATACCACACCAAAGATATTGAACATTCCGTTCTGAGCGTACTGAGTACAGATCTTCACTACCTCTTTTGATGTTTCAACCGACGCCTTGGTATTTCCGTCTAAGCGAATATGCTCTTTGATGTACTCAACCGCTCGGTGAGCTCCCGTTGTTACCGCTTGCATCGAAGCGCCTGAGAACCAGTAAATCACCGCTCCACCAGCAATCAATCCAAACAAGACCTCAGGAGCAAGCAAGTTGAGCTCGAGCTTGAGTAACAAGATGATCGAGAAGATCATCGTAGTCGCCCCAATCACCGCTGTTCCAATCAACACAGGCTTGGCAGTTGCCTTGAAGGTGTTTCCTGCAGAGTCATTGGCCTCTAGATAATGCTTGGCCGTGTCAAAGTTTGGCTTAAAACCGAAAGTCTTTTGAACATCATCCGAAATGCCACTCACAGACTCGATTTGAGAAAGCTCAAACACGGACTGAGCATTATCGGTCACCGGGCCGTAACTATCGACTGCAATAGTTACGGGACCCATACCGAGCATACCGAAGGCCACAAGACCAAAGGCAAATACGGCAGGATATTCCATAAAATTCTCAAGCCCGATGGTCGAGGTTAAATAAGCAATGAGCATCAAGATCAGAATCGCCATTCCCTTCCAATAAGCACTAAAGTTGCCCGCCACGAGACCAGAGAGAATGTTGAGCGAGGCCCCTCCTTCGCGAGAGGCATTCACCACCTCGGCGACATGCTTGCTCTTCGAAGAAGTAAAAATCTTCGTGAATTCGGGAATGATAGCAGCTGCTAAAGTTCCGCAAGAAATGATGACAGAGAGCTTCCACCAAATCATCTCTTTGCCCTCGATCGCGCCCCCACCAATGTCGTACAGCAACCAGTAGCTAGTTGCAAAAGTGACCGCGATCGACACAATCGAAGTGATCCAAACTAAGCTCGTCAGCGGAGCTTCGAAGTCAAACTCCGTTTTGTTCTCATACTTCGCTTTACTGTAAACATTATTGATCCAGTAAGAGACGATGGACGTGCCGATCATCAAAATTCTCATCGCAAAAATCCAAACGATGAATCGCGCCTGCCACTCAGCAGCGTTTTCGCCAGGGATCAGGCCTCCATCCATTCCCGGAACCATTCCTACCGCAAGAGCGATAAAAGAAATCAAGGCAACGCCTGTAACACCGTAGGTTTCAAAACCATCTGCGGTGGGGCCGACCGAGTCACCGGCGTTATCGCCCACGCAGTCTGCAATCACCCCAGGATTTCGCGCATCGTCTTCTTTAATTTTAAAGACGATCTTCATGAGGTCTGAGCCAATGTCGGCAATCTTGGTAAAGATTCCGCCGCAAATTCGAAGGGCTGAGGCCCCCAAGCTCTCACCAATGGCAAACCCCAAAAAGCAAGCCCCCGCGTATTCAATAGGAATAAACAAGAGGATGGCGCACATGAGCAAAAGTTCAACTGCGATCAAAACCACCCCAATCGACATTCCCGCGCGAAGCGGAATGTCCATCACAGGGTAAGGCTTGCCACCCAACGACGCAAAAGCGGTTCGGCTGTTGGCGTAAGTGTTGATTCGCATTCCAAACCAAGCCACCAAGTAAGAGCCCAAAATACCAACGATTGAAGAAATCAAAACGATACTCACAACACCGATGGTCTGCTCTTCTAAGAAGAAAAAATAGTAAACGAGAGCGGCGCCAATGAAGGCCTGAAGAAGAATCAACAGCTTGCCCTGTTGCAGGAGGTAAGTCTTACAAGTTTCGTAAATCAGGTCTGAAACCTCAGACATCACACGATGGGTAGGTAGTTTTTTGATATTGAGAAACTCGTAAAGCCCAAAAACTAAGCCGCCCACTACAATGATCAAACCGACGAGAAGTAGATTATGGCCGGTCCACATGCTTCCCAGGACATTATAAGTCACGTCGAGAGACGGCAGCTTAATGTCCAACTCGCCCGCTACCGCAGATTTTGGAGCCAAGAGGCCCGCAAGTCCTAAAATTCCTACCAAAAGTTTAAGTGCACGATCTTTGAATGTCATTGCTGTACCTTTCGTTAAACTTAACAAACTCGATTTTTTATACACCGGCTCTTGGGCCTGTTAAAAGAGCAGATTGTTTAATCTTTTTACTTACCCTTTGGCCTTGAAACCCCGACCCTAAACAACCAAACCGCAAAGCCCAAGAACATGAGCAAACCGAAGGCCTGACTACTCGCTAAGGACTCAAAGTTATCGCTCAGCTTAAATAGGGTACCCAAATCTTCATTCACCAAGAGGAAGGCCAGCAAAATGCCACAAATCGCCCCCCCGGCAATTAAGCCAGAGCTAAAAAGAACCCCAGGACTAGACTCTTCTTCTCCGCCCAAGCCCTTTCGACCTTTGCGAGCGGTCCATTTATCTACACCCCACCGAACCAAGCCACCCACAAAAATGGGCATAGAGGCCGACAGGGGTAAGTAGACGCCCACAGCGAAAGGCAACGAAGCGACTCCGCAAAGCTCCATGAGCACCGCAATGAAGACTCCCAACAAGACCAAGCCCCAAGGAAGCTGCTGGCTTAGAATTCCATCGATAATCAAAGACATGAGTCGAGCTTTTGGCGCCTCGTACTTGGGAACTGTCGCCCCCTCAACGGGCTTCCCCTCTTCGTTCAAGATTGGTTGGCCAGCGGCATCGACGGGATTATCGCGATGCTTCAGCACTCCGTTGATGCCTGGATCGACCAAGTACTTCACTTCTCCTGAGTCTGAAATCAAATACTGACCTACTTGAAGTGGGACGCTGAGCCCCTCCATCTTCGGATCTCGAACATAAAGAACATGGTACTCGGTTTTGTCGGTCTCATCATAGGGATGACCAACTTTCTCTTTGTGATCGAGGCTCGCTACATTGGCGTAAGTCGCCCCAGCAGGAACTGCGGTTTTAGACCAAATCGTCGAAGCATCGTTCAAAAATCCAAGCGTGTAGCCAATAACGAGAGCCGATGTGAAGGCCCCAATAAGAATACCCACCTGTTGCTTCCAGGGTGTTCCACCCACAATGAAGCCCGTCTTTAAATCTTGAGAAGTGGTTCCGCCATTTGATGCCGCCACACAAACAATCGCTGCAACAGTGAGAGCGATCACTCGATCCTCAAGAGTCGTCCATCCCATGCCCAAGAAAACCAAACTGGTGATCAAAAGCGTCGCGACTGTCATTCCAGAGATCGGGTTAGAGGAGGATCCCACCGTTCCTGTCAGACGCGAACTTACGGTCACAAACAAAAAGCCAGCAGCCAAAATCAGCATCGCCCCCATGAAGTTCATGTTCAGAGAGGGGATGACTAAGATCGCGATGACAAGCAATGCGCAACCACCCAAAACCCAAGTCATCGGAATATCGCGGTCCACGCGACTGAGGCCGCTTGCTAAGCCTGATTTCTTGAGACTTTTGAAAGCCTCCGAAGCCGACGAAATAATTGTGGGCAGGCTCTGAACCAAACTAATCAAACCCCCGGCCGCAACCGCTCCTGCACCGATGTATAAAACATAGTTCTTCCAAATTTCGTGGGTTTCCATTTCGGAGATCAGCTTTGTGCCCGGAAATAAGGGAGTCTGAAGCCCTTCACCAAACAATACAATTGCTGGAATCAATACAAAACTCGAAAGAACTCCACCCGCAACCATGATCGAAGCGATGCGTGGCCCAATAATATAGCCGACACCCAAGAGCTCAGGAGCAACCTCTGAAGAAACAGTGGCTCCTTTAAAAAATCCCAATGGCTTCGACAGCTCAGTGGGCCAGAGCATCGAACCCGCATTCAAAAACTTATAGAAAAGGCCCGCAAAAAAACCGGTGAAAACCTTAACAGCGCTGGTTCCGCCTTTCTCCCCGACGATCAGAACTTCGGCACAGGCTGTACCCTCCGGATAAGGCAATTCTTTGTGTCCTTTCACAATCAAAGAGTTGCGCAATGGGATCATCATCAAGATTCCAAGCAAGCCTCCCAAAGAAGCGACAATCATGATTCGATCGACTTCCATGGGATATCCAAGAATGAGAAGCGCCGGCATCGTCACTGCCACACCGAAGGCAATGGACTCCCCTGCAGATCCGGTTGTTTGAACAATGTTATTTTCAAGAATATTAGTGCGACGCAAACCGAGAACTTTTGATAGGCCCTTGAAAAGCGTGATGGAGAGAACTGCAATAGGAATCGAAGCACTCACCGTCATGCCGACCTTTAGAGCCAGATAAAGTGACGACGCTCCAAAAACAATTCCGAGCGCCACCCCCATTAAGATGGGGCTTAAAGTGAGCTCAGGCAAACTCGTTTTAGATGAAATAAAAGGTTTGAAGTCGTCACCATTAGATGAACTGGCCATATTTAGGGTCTCCTTGTGAGGCAAAGCCAGCGCGTGGACTGAAATCGCCCAAGGAGCTTAAATACACTTAGAAGAATAAAAATCTAACGATTTCTTCACGATTATGATTAACGAGCCTGATCTTCGACTAAGAGATCTTCGACCCGATCTCGGTCGACCTGATGAGCTTCTGCAAGAAATTCAGCGTTCTGTACGGTGGCCTCAAGCGCCCGACCAAGATCCATTCGTTTGTGGCCCAACTTTGACCAGAGCGAGCTAGGCGTTTGAATCGCCATAGCCTGACCTGACTGAAGTGGTTCCGAGAGCCCTCGATTTTGATCAAGCACCTCTCGAGCAGCTCGCTGTTGGTCATTAAATCGACGAACGTTAACGGTGATTTGCGATCCGGCGGGAGAGCCCGAAGGACTTTGGGGTTCTGTCGTCTGCGGCGCGCGAACCGACGCAGAACTTTGAGAGCTCGGCCGCGGGGAGGATCGATCGACTCGGCGATCTCCCTGAAAAAAATCTATGAAAAGCTTGAGGCTCATCTCCTTAAACCCACCCCTATTTTATCATGAGCGGCAGAATCAAACGGGCCGACAAAAACTGTCGCTCTAAGAGGTGAACTTGAAAGGCTTAAAATCTAACGCCCCGCTCAAGGCAGCGCCCCGCGCCCTCTCTCATCCTCGAAAATTAATCCCGCGTCATCGGATCGGTAAAATCAAAATAGAGCAAAAACGACAGGCCTGAAAACCTCTCGCTTACTCGCGAGTGAACCACTGGCTGAAGATGAATGCGATGAGTCCAGTTTTTGCCTGAAAGCGTCGGGGGCAATAAGGCCTTAAACCAGTCACTCGCCACCAAAATCTGAAGAGCCTCTGCTTGAAAAAGAAGGGCCGGCTCAGGATTTTCTACTAAATCCCTCTCAATAAAAAGCCGATCAGCCGCACTCACAAAATGGATCTTCTCAGCCACTAAACCTTTTTCTGTAATGACATGTCCTCGTTTCTTTTTGGGCAAAAGCCAGCCCTTATCTGCAGGGGGCCCTTCGAAATTCGCAGCGCTCTCTGAATACGTCTCGCCGAGCTGATACAAGAGATGCAATCGATGCTCATCCTCACTCATGCCGCCACCGAAAAATTTTTTGGTCACCGACTCAACGCTTTCTGCCAAACGCCCGACCAGAGAGGGATCCGAGACCTCCACGATCCACCGCTCATACTGAATGCCCGGGGGAGTGAGAGCTAAAACTGCTTCTTCTAAAAAATTCACGTCAGAAACGATGCGTCCACGCACATCCAGCTGAGAGCTTAAAAAAAGTACTTTTGGAAAAAGCCGCGAAAGAGACGCTCGGATGTGGGGACTGAATCCGGGAACTTGTCGGTCAAAAAGAAAGTCTAAAGTGATTACCTGCCGATCACCGATTAAACGCCAATTCGCCAAAAAACGAGTGTGTGAATCTCGCCCCACCACAAAAGGCACTCGCCGATAACGCGGGTGATTTAAAAAGTACGAAATGCGAAAAGAAGCGGGCAAAGCTCCAGGCTGAAGAGGGGCCTCCGCCTCATCCCTATCGGGTTCATACAAATGGGGAGCGACGGCTCGAATCCAATCCTCACAGGTCCAATCTGCCCTTAACGGAAGCGGGCTGAGGAGGAAGATCCCAATGATCATTGCTCGCAAGTTCACGGCCGTCTAGTAACTAGACCTCACTACAAAGACAAGCTGCTGAGGCTGGAATTTAAGGGAGGATCTCTTAGTCCTCGTGATCCTGGGCATTTTCGAGCTGAGCCACTAAATCGATGTACATAGCCTCGGCAGACTTGGACTCTACACCTCGCAAGCTGGCCCAAGCATCGTACTTCGCTCGCGCCTTTAAATCAAAGATGCCCGGTCGCCCACCCTTCGCGTCTCCCTCTGTGACCTGTTTGTAAAGTGCATAAAGCCTTAAGAGAATTTCATTCGGCAAAGCCGGCAACTTTTTTACCCGGTCCGCTGCAGAGAGGAAGTCTGAGGAGGGCATCTTAATCGACAAGCTTTCTTTTCTGAGTTCTGGTTGCCAGAAAAACAGAAGCGACAATGAAAGCCACCGTCATGAAACCGCCCAGCAAAATAAACAGGATCTGCCCGTAACTTTGAGACAATACCAAATCGACCCAACTCTCAATCATAGGCCGTGTGTAGCAAGCTCAAATTGAATTGTCGACTCGACCCTCAGCCCTTTGTGGCAGTCTCAGCGGATTCGGGAGAGACGGAAACCGCCGGACTCCCCGGGTCCGCAGAGAGGGGTCGCGTGAGAACAGGCTCTGGCGCCTCAAATTCAAAAACAAAATCACCGCCCAAAGCCCCGTCTCCGTCGCCATCAATCGGGCGATGAAATGGATCTTTGACCGACGACGCTCGAACTGAAAGTCGATATTTACCAGCTGCGAGCAGCTCGGAACTTTGCAGCTCCAACTCATTGGTCCCGATTCGATAATTTGTCATCACTCTTAGCCCGACACGAGCATCATCAGAGTGAACCCCCATCCTTTCCAAAATAAAATTCTGGGCATCTTCGATCGCGGACTTCGCAAAAACCCCTTGTAAACTGAGTCGCAAAGTGCCGACTCCTTTACGCTGATTCACTTCTCTCTCCACTACCGTCGCGGCCTCAATTCTCGCTCCGCGAGCCTTACCCAAAACCGCCCGCATCGAACTGACTCGACCCGAGCCCAATAAACCATCGAAATTCGGGTTTTGAGCAGAGATCGATTCAGCCGTTCCTAAAAGATGAGCAACCACTTGCTCACGGCTCCACTTGGGAAAAGTCGACCAAATCAATGCCGCCACGGCCGCCGCCGCAGGTGTCGCCATGGACGTCCCACTCATCTCTTCATAAGAATTTCGAGGGACGGTTGAGAGAATGTCTGAGCCGGGCGCACAGATGTCGATTCTCTTGCCGTAGTTGCTGAATGAGCTTCGACGGTCGACAGAGGATTGTTTCACTTCGGTGCTACAGACCAAAAGAAACTGATCGAATCGACCACGTCGGGGATTGAGCTCGCCGTTATTACCAGCCGAGTTAAAAATCAAAACACCTTTATCGTGCGCATAATCTAGAGCGGCTTCATAGGTCGGATCACCCACAAAACCGTCGACATTATAGCTAGTCGAAATAATTTTTGCGCCATTATCGACCGCATAGGCATAAGATCGCGCCACTAATGCGGATGTCCATGGCGCATTTCCATAAAACTTAATCGGCATCAACTTCACCCGCGGCGCAATGCCAGCGATGCCTGTTTGGTTGTTTGCCTCGGCAGCAATAATTCCCGCCACATGCGTTCCATGACTTGCGGACCCAAAGCCCGATCGATCCGGTCGGGGATCGTTATCATTCGTCGTGAAATCCCAACCCTGCACATCATCCACATACCCATTGGAGTCATCATCGATGTTGTTGTTAGGTATTTCTTTTGAATTGATCCAAATACTGTTCTTTAAATCTTCGTGATCAAGATCAATACCGTCGTCGGTCACGGCGACCACCACACTAGGCAGACCCAAACCAAACATCCAAGCCGTTTCACTCTTGAGGACGCGGTGATGTTCTTGCCGACTCAGCATCGGGTCATTGATTTTCAGTTGTTCGCGCGCCTCGCCCTGATATTCAAAGTTGTAATGAACGTCGATGAGGAGTCCAGACTCCCTCAGCGCTTCGACGTCCTCGCCCGAAGATTCCGAGGAGTTCAAATCATACTCAACCCAAGCCTCGTATCGACCCAGCTCCATGGGCCTTGAGAAGATAAACTGAAGCCGCTCGACTTGAAGGCGCTCCACCAATCTCTCGGGCAAAAGACTCAACAAATCTTGTTTATTTTTGGCAAGCTGACTTACCCCAAGGACGAAGACAACCCGATCGGCATGAGCCGCTCGTTTGACGACTTGCTTGGCTTGTTGATGCTTATGCACAACCGCATAAAGAGACGGAGCAAAAGTGAGGCACGCCAGTGCCACACTCAAAATTCGTAACGACATTCGATTTCCCCCCCGAGAAAACGCTTGGTTTATAACCCTTATTTTTGAGTGTATCGAATTAGCCCCGGGGAGAATACAAAACATTGATTTGTCATGATTTTTTTAATGGTTTTTTTTGCGCTTTGCATTGTCGCCTTGCGCAATCACGAGCCTCATTGACGCCCTCGTCGGCACTGTCTAATTGAGAGTCATGTCTCGATCGAGCGCGGAGCGCTTAAACTTAGCTCGAAAGTATCGTCCCACCAAACTCAGCGAACTGCGTGGACAGTCCCAAGCCGTTCAACTTTTGAGCGAAGCCTTAAAGTCCGATCGAATCGCTCCTGCCTATTTGTTTTCTGGGCCCAGAGGAGTGGGCAAAACCAGTGCCGCGCGAATTTTTGCAAAAGCGGCAAGCTGTACTCAAATCGGATCAGCCCCCTGTGAAAAATGTGATTCATGCTTAAGCATCGAAACGGGCAGCGCGATGAATCTTTTAGAAATTGATGGCGCCTCGCACACAGGCGTCGATGACGTTCGTCGGCTCATCGACGCAGCAAGTTATCGCCCGGCAGTGGGTCGAAAAAATGTCTATATTGTGGATGAAGTTCATATGCTTTCTCAGGCTGCCTTCAACGCCCTTCTCAAAACGCTTGAAGAGCCTCCCCCCCATGTCTTGTTTTTGTTTGCCACTACTGAACTTCAAAAAATACCCGATACCATTTTATCGCGTGTACAGCGCATCGAACTTCGGCGAGTTTCAGAAAGTGAAATCATCAGCTGCCTAAAAGATATTATGAAGGCTGAAAAGCTATCGGCCTCCGATGAGGTTTTATCTCAAGTCGCCGCTGCTGCAGACGGAGCTTTTCGAGATTCCCAGACCTTGCTGGAGCAGGTTCTTTTGCTCTCTGGCGGCAAAGAGGCCAAGGCCGAAGTCGCAGATCAACTCTTGGGAACCATTGGAAGCTCGCAGGAGATCAAATTTTTAGAGCTTTTGGCTCAGTCGGATGGAGAGTCTTTTCTGAGGCTATCGCAGGACTTCTATCAAAGAGGCAAAGATCTAGAGAAGATTCTGCAGAGACTCATTTTTTGGCTACGATGTTTGATTTTGTTTCGAGCAGCCCCTCGGCTGGAGTCTTTAAAAACGGAGGCTCCCCAAGAATCTCTCGATCGTTTGTCGAAAGCTTTTATCTCTTGGAGCGAAGTGGATCTCGATCGTCTTTTTGATGTTCTCTGGTCGGGTTACGAAAGAATCAAAAAATCAGACCTCCCTTTGGTCACTCTGGAGACCACGCTGCTTCGAGCGAGTCGCCTACCGAAGACCAAAGACCTCGCGCGCTTAATCCAAGAACTTGAGAATACGAAGAGTTCCTCGAATGAATCAGAAAGATCCCCAGCGCCCATCTCTCGACCCGCGAGTGCGCCAGCCAAATTTGCCGAACCCTCGCCACCACCCGTTCATCTTGGAGAGGCAAAGATCAAGGCCGAGGGACCCGTACCCCGCGCTAAACACGAGACTCCTCAAACAAAAGATCAGCTTTTTCAAGGGGTGAAACGTCTGAAGCCCTCTTTGTTTCCGCTGATGAGTTCGGCTTCAAAATCAGAATGGATGAATGATCAGCTGATTTTAAGTTACCCCGCTGGACATTTTGCTCTCGAACAGTTGTCAGAGCCTGCGCTCAAGAAAGACTTGCTCGTGATTTTGAGCCAACTGACCGGTAGAGAGCAGAAGCTGGAGATTCGCTCGACTGCGGAGGCAGGATCCTCAAATTCGGCGCCTAAGGAGAGGCTTGATTTTATGAAAGAGGCCAAGCAAAAGGCAGCGCAAGATCCCAAAGTTCTTAAAGCCGCCGAGCTTTTGGGCGGCAAAGTCACGGGCATTACGATTGAGGGAGTGAAGTCTTCATGATGATCGTGCTGGCTAGCTTTCCGAGCCGAGAATCAGCCTCTCGTGTTGCCAGCGTGCTTGTGGAGCAAAAGTTGGCGGCCTGCGCACATGTCTCTGGAGAGGGAGAAAGCTTTTATGAGTGGGAGGGCCGAATTTGCCAAGAGCGTGAGGTTCAGCTTTGGGTGAAAACCGAGGCCTCAAAGTGGCAAGCAGTCCAAGAGCAAATTTTAAAGCTTCATCCGTTTGAGATTCCACAGATTCTGGGCTTGAATGTGGATCAGTCCTTGCCGGCTTACGAAACATGGGTCAAGAAGGCGCTAGACTCAAGTCCGTTTGCCGCAGGCCGAGTGACTTGAAAAGCCCAAGACCGAGTCATGATAGGAATGCAATAAAAGTAAAATCGTATGAGCCAAGTTATTCACACACCAGCCGGAACCGATGACAACAATGGAACCTCTCTTTTGATTGATGGAGCGAAGAGCAACAAGCCCCTTCCTCAAGATATAAAAATTTTTCCGCTCTCAAATTTTGTGGCCTTTCCTCATATGATTCTTCCGGTCGTGGTTCCGAAGGGCCGTTTACAGGACCTTCTCCATCGAGATCATGGTAAGCAACTCGAGTATTTAGGATTTATTGCCCGCCATCGAGGTCAAGGCGAAGACCCGTCGCCCAAAGATCTTTATGAAGTAGGAGTCTGTGCCCGTATTTTGAGAGTTCTCAAATTACCCGAAGGCTCAACCAGCATGATCGTTCAGACCCTCAAGCGATTCAAAGTCGAAAACTTCATTAGCTCAGTGCCTGTGATCTCCGCTCATGTCCACTACCTCGAAGATCATCTAGCCGATGAAAAGCGGGCAGAGGCTCTCGCCAGCTCGGCTCAAAAACTTCTGCAAGAGGTCGTCCAACTCTCTCCCACTCTGTCGGAGGAGTTCAGTTTGGCGGCGCTCAATATTGAAGGACCGCGAAAGCTCGCCGATTTCATCGCTGCCCACTTGAAGAGAATCGATGTGGCGACTCGACAGACCCTTCTCGAAATTGATCAAGTCGAGGAACGACTTGAGAAATGTATCTTTTATTTGACTCAAGAGTTGGAAATTTTGCGACTCGGACAAAAGATCCAAGGCGAAATCCAGGAGCGCATCTCTACATCGCAAAGAGAGTACTTTCTGCGAGAGCAGATGAAGGCCATCAAAAAAGAGTTGGGCGAAGAAAAAGAGGACGCCAATGCCGATCTTCAAAAACTTCGTGAGCGACTCGATAGCGCCAAGCTTCCTGAAGAGGCTAAGAAAAAAGTAGACGAGGAACTCAAGAGACTTTCGATGATTCCGGCAGAGTCCTCTGAGTACTCTCTTACTCGAAATTATTTAGAGACCGTCGCAAGCTTGCCTTGGAATCAAATAACCGAAGACCGCCAAAATCTTAAAGAAGCAGAGAAGATTTTGGCTCGCGACCACTACGGACTTCAAGACGTCAAGAATCGCATCATCGAATTTCTTGCAGTCAAAATGCTCAAAAAAGAACTCTCGGGTAGCATTGTGTGTTTTGTTGGACCTCCAGGGGTGGGAAAAACTTCTCTTGGCAGAAGCATTGCCGAAGCTCTGGGCCGCAAATTTCAGCGCATCAGTTTAGGTGGAATGAGAGACGAGGCCGAAATCAAAGGACATCGTCGTACTTATGTCGGAGCCATGCCCGGAAGAATCATCATGGCTCTGAAGCGAGCCGAAGCCAAAAATCCCGTCATCGTTTTAGATGAGCTCGATAAAATTGGCAGTGACTGGCGAGGAGATCCAGCCTCTGCTCTGCTTGAGGTTCTTGATCCCGAGCAAAACAAGGCTTTTCTAGATCATTATTTAGATGTGCCCTTCGACCTTTCAAAAATTTTGTTCGTGTGCACGGCCAATACCACATCAACCATTCCCTCTGCTCTTCGTGATCGACTCGAAATCATCGAGTTGTCGGGCTACATCGAGAGTGAAAAGCTCGCTATTGCAGAAAAATATCTTTTTCCAAAGCAGCTAGAGTCTCAGGGCTTAAAACCCACTCAACTCAAGATCGAAAAGACTGCCTTTCAAAGAGTGATTCTGGAATATACGCGCGAGTCCGGCGTGCGAAATCTAGAGCGAGAGATTGGAAAGATTTGTCGAAAAGTGGCTACTCGGGTTGCCAAAGGTCACTCGGGCAAAACCTCGGTCAAGGCTCAGGATGTTGAGAAATATTTGGGCGTTCCAAAGTACTCGCCGGATTCTCCTATTCAACGTCGACCGGGCGTGGTGATGGGGCTGGCGTGGACGAGCTCCGGCGGGGAGGCGCTCTTTGTGGAAGCCAACCGAATGGCTGGGAGCAAGGGCTTGATTCTCACGGGCAAGCTGGGAGAGACGATGAACGAAAGCGCTCGCATCGCTCTTTCATTTATTCGATCTTGCGCCGACAAGTATCAGCTCGATTTTAAGGATTTTGAGAAGACCGACCTTCATATTCATTTTCCGGCGGGGGCGATTCCAAAAGACGGTCCTTCGGCAGGAATTACCATTGCAAGCTCGATTGTCTCCCTTTACCGAAACAAACCGGTCAAGGCGCGACTCGCCATGACCGGCGAGATCTCGCTGATGGGGCAAGTTCTTGCGATTGGTGGACTTAAACAAAAACTCATCGCCGCAAAACAGTACTCTTGCAAAGAAGTCATTATACCGGCCGAAAATAAAAAGGATTTAGCTGAGATCCCTAAAGAGGTGAAAGCAGGATTAAAGATTCATTTTGCGAAAAATTTTGATGACGTATTGAAAGTGATATTTTCGAAATGATTCGAAGGGCTTTAATTTCGGTCTCAGACAAAACAGGTCTTTTAGAGCTGGCGAAAGCCTTAAAGGGATTCCAAGTCGAGATTTTATCAACGGGCGGCACCGCTAAGGCGCTTGAAGAGTCTGGCATAGAAATTACCTCGATCAGTGATTTCACTGGATTTCCAGAAATGATGGAGGGCCGACTGAAGACTCTTCATCCTCGCGTGCATGGGGCTTTGCTCGGAAAACGAGATGATCCCAAGCATCAAGACGACGCACGAACCTATGGCATTCAGTGGATCGATTTGGTCGTGGTAAATCTTTACCCTTTTGAGCAAGTTGCTCAATCAAGCCTTAAGCCGAGCTGGCAAGACCTCATCGAAAACATCGATATTGGGGGTCCGGCGATGATTCGTGCGGCTGCCAAGAATCACCAGCATGTCACCGTGGTCGTCGACCCTCGCGACTACCGATATATTATTAAGCGACTGAAGAAAAATCCTGAGGATCCTTTTGATCTGAAGTTTCGATACCAACTGGCTGCAAAAGCTTTTCGTCAGACAGCCATCTACGACAGTGTCATTGCCTCGACCTTGAGTCATTTTGAAATCAGTGAGGATCATGAGCTCTCGCGAACCGAATATCCTCGATATCATTCGATTCATGGCCGCCTCGTTCAGGGTCTTCGCTATGGCGAGAACCCCCATCAAAAAGGAGCCCTTTATAAGCTGACTCGTCCCATCGAGTATAAGCCTCTGAGCGATAGCCTTCAGGGCAAGGAGCTTTCTTTTAACAATTACCTAGATGCAGATGCAGCGTGGAAGCTGTTGATTGAGCTGCCCGAAAAGAGTTGTGTGATTATCAAACACAACAACCCCTGTGGAGTTGGCAGAGGTCAAACAGAGCAAGAAGCCTACGACAGAGCCTTTCAGGCTGATCCAGAGAGTGCCTTTGGAGGGGTGGTTGCGATCTCAGGAACGGTACATTCGGAGTTAGCGTCAAAGCTTGCAGAGTCTTTTTATGAAATCGTTTGTGCTCAAGCTTTTGGCGTTGGAGCGCGAGAAATTTTTGAAAAGAAGAAGAATCTTCGTCTGCTTCTTCTGCCCGACCTTCAAAGTTTGCAAGGCTCTCAAGTCCCCCATTTCGATATTCGAAAACTCAGCGGAAGCTACTTGGTTCAAGACTACGACTCCCTTGGTAAGTACTCCGAGTTCGTTTTGGGTCCCGATGTACAGTGCGTCACCCGACGGAGCCCTACAGATCAAGAGAGAAAAGCATTAGAATTCGCCTGGGTCGTTTCGAAAAATCTGAAGAGCAATGCCGTGGTGATTGCCAACGAGAACCAAACGCTTGGAATCGGTGTGGGCGCGGTGAACCGAAAGTTTGCTTCTCAGTTCGCGATGGAGAGAGCATCTGCTTTTTCGTCTGAACTTCGCGTCTGTGCGAGCGATGGATTCTTTCCGTTCAGCGACAACATCGAGGTTCTTCGCTCTGGAGGCGTCTCAGCCATTGTTCAACCTGGCGGCAGTATTCGTGATCCCGAGGTGATTGAAGCCTGTAATGCAGCCAACATCGCTATGCTTTTAACAAAAAGCCGTCACTTTCGACACTGACTCGATAGACTCTACAAATTCTTTTCGTCATTCTACAGCGTGTCTCAGTCGCAGCCTGAAAGAATTTTGATCCTCGGCAGTGGCGGGCGAGAGCACGCTCTCTGTCGGCACTTCATGAGGTTTGGGCACAATGTTTTTTGTGCGCCAGGCAGTGATGCCATCGCTCTTGAAACAAGCGTTTTCAGTTTCGCGAGCTTCGAAGAGCTGGCTCAGCTCATCTTTGAACACAAAATCAATCGAGTGGTTGTTGGCCCCGAAGCTTATTTAGCCGATGGAGTTTCGGATTATTTAAGAGAGTACTGCTCGTCTGTGAAAGTTTTTGGACCAACCCGCGAAGCTGCTCGCCTCGAAACAGACAAATCCTTCTCTAAACAATTCATGTTGAGTCACTCGATTCCAACAGCACGCGCGCTCTGTATTTTTCAAGACTCAGATATCTCTGAAGCTCTCACTCAGTTTTCTCCCCCTTTTGTCGTTAAAGCGGCAGGCTTGGCTCAAGGCAAAGGTGTTTGGATCGGATCAGATTCGCGAGAGGCAAAAAAGGTCGCTGAAGACTTTCTAAAAGCGCACTCAAGTGTGGTGATCGAAGAGTTTTTGAGTGGAGTTGAAATGTCGGCTTTTTATGCAATTCGAGGCGATCAGTTTATCTTTTTGGGTAGTGCACAAGATCACAAGCGACTACTCGATGGAGACGCCGGGCCCAACACGGGCGGCATGGGCGCCTTGTCACCCTCACCGCTTGAGAGCTCTGAGCTGCTTGAGCAAATCGAAGAATTCGTTGTAAAACCCACTCTCTCAGGACTTCGGCAAGATCGGATATTCTACGAGGGCTTTTTGTTCGTGGGACTCATGCTCACTCAAAAAGGGACTTCTCATCGGCTGTCCGTTCTTGAGTTTAATTGTCGAATGGGCGACCCCGAAACTCAATGCTTACTCTCTCGCCTCGACACAGATCTGTGCGACGTCTTTCAAGCGCTCGAAAATCATCAAGCGATGAAAGTGGCAACACGCCCGGGAACTGCTCTTACGGTCGTCGTAGCCAGTGCGGGATACCCTGAGCGCCCTCAACGAGGACAAAATTTAGGATCTCTGCAGTGCCCACCGCCACTCAGCATCCTGCATAGTGGAACTCAAAAAGCAGGCGAAGAGTGGATCGCTACGGGCGGGAGACTCTTCTCTGTGAGTAGTGTACAGGCCGATCTCCGACTTTGTCAGAAGCAAACTTATGATTGGCTATCGGCACAGAATTTAAAGACCGTGCACTATCGAAAAGATATTGGAGGACATCATCAATGAATGCGATTCAAAGTTTTAGGGCCTTTCTCTACTCTGAAAAGCTGAGCGATCAGGCGGCAAAGCTTTGGAG
>JBILFF010000004.1:0-39242 GCA_044351695.1 Bdellovibrionota bacterium | reverse complement strand
CTTCGCGCTTTCATTAAAAAAAATATCCATCAATTAGTGCCGACATCTGTGGCGCTGCTTGAGGCGGGAGAAAACCTATGAGCAATAAAGAGGTGCAGATCGCAAGTCATCGAGTGGGAGCAGATCATCCTCCCTTTGTGGTCGCAGAGATGTCGGGCAATCATAATCAGTCTTTAGAGAGGGCGCTAGAAATTGTAGAGGCTGCAGCCTCTACAGGAGTTCAGGCGCTCAAACTGCAAACCTATACGGCCGACACACTGACACTGAACGTGAGATCTGAAGACTTCATGCTGAGGGGGGAGGGAAGTTTGTGGAAGGATCAGTCCCTCTACGATCTTTTCAAAACGGCCTACACTCCGTGGGAGTGGCATGAGCCCATCATGAAGCGAGCACAAGCTTTAGGCATGCTTTGCTTCAGCTCTCCCTTTGATGAGTCGGCGGTGGATTTTTTAGAAACGCTTCATGTGCCTGCCTACAAGATCGCATCGATGGAAATCGTTCATCTTCCTTTGATTCGAAAGGTGGCCTCTACGGGCAAGCCTATGATTATTTCGACGGGAATGGCGACGATTGAGGAAATTGAAGACGCCGTGCAAGCGGCGCGCGAGGGCGGGTGTGCGGATCCTATTCTTTTAAAGTGCACCAGTGCGTATCCCGCGCAGCCCGAGGACGCACATTTGAGAACGATTCCCGACATGCAGAAACGTTTTGGCTGTTTAGTTGGGCTTTCCGATCATACGCTGGGAATCTCTGTGCCTTTAGTGGCTGTCGCATTTGGTGCAGTGTTTATCGAGAAGCATTTCACCCTGAAGCGGTCCGACGGAGGGTCGGACTCGGCTTTCTCTTTAGAGCCAGGGGAGATGCGAGATCTGGTAGAGGGCTCTCGCAGCGCATGGGCGGCGCTGGGTAGGATTTCTTATGGGCCCGATAAAGCTCAAGAGCTCTCTCTTCAAGAGCGACGCTCGCTTTATGTTTCTCAAGATATGAAAGCGGGCGACTCATTTAATATTCAAAATCTTCGTTGTATTCGACCAAGCTATGGGCTGGCGCCAAAGCACTACGAGCGCATTTTGGGTAAGCGAGTAACGCGAGATGTAAAGGTAGGAACGCCTCTGAGCTGGGACTTAGTAGAAAAATAAATCGCTACGGATTAGCAGACTTATTCGATAAAATTTTAGTATGAAAATTAATTCGCATAATGAATGGGATCGTCTTCGAGAGGTGATTGTGGGAACAGTGGATCACTTCTGTACTGGGCTCGAGTTCCAAAATCCCAATCCCAGTGAGGCCGATTTCTCTAAGGCCGCTAAGCTTGCGCTGCAGGCCCGTCCTTCTTGGTATGTGAATGAAGTGGCTGAAGATTTAGAGGGCTTATGCGATGTTTTTCGCAAGGCGGGGGTGAAAATTTTAAGGCCCAAAGATTATGGAGCAGAGCGTCTTTACTCGACCCCTGACTGGGCTTCGACGGGCAAGGATCTCTACAATGTGCGCGATATTCACATCATTTTTGGCGACACAGTGATTGTGGGTCCGTCGTCGGCTCGTTGTCGTTACTTTGAACCCAATGCTTTTTACGATATTTGGTATGAGTATTTTAACTCAGGATTCAAATGGATTACGGCTCCTAAGCCGAGACTCCAAGGTAGATACTTAGTTCCTTACTATTCAGACGGCCAAGAAGTCTTGACCGACGAGGATCGAATTCAGCAAAAGCTCAGTGGCGGAAGGGGTGAGAAGCATTATCGGCTCACTGAAGACGAGGCTCTGTTTGATGCGGCCAATGCCATTCGAATGGGACGCGATATTCTGTATCTCATCTCCTCAACGGGAAATGCAAAGGGAGCGCGATGGTTGCAATTGGTTTTAGGAGATGAGTATCGTGTGCATACGACGACTACTTATCGCTCGTCGCATCTAGACTCCACGATTCTGCCGCTGAGGCCGGGAGTTGTTTTGATCAACTCAGCTCGGGTCACGCCTGAGAGCTGCCCACCAGTTTTCGCAAAATGGAAGAAGATTTGGTTTGGGGCAGATGTCCATGACATGGCCCCCTTGCCCGAAGCTGAGATTGAGTTTCAAAAAAATGTTCGGGATAAAGTCTACCATGAGCTCTTGGAAATGGGGGTGGAAAGTGATCTCAATCACATGAGTTCACCTTGGGCAGGACTCAATGTTCTTTCTCTCGATTCCGAAACCGTCTTAGTCCACGACCGCCAAAAGAATCTGATTGCCGAGCTTGAAAAGCATAAGTTTAAGGTGATTCCGATTCGAATGCGACACTGTTATACCATGCTGGGAGGCTTGCATTGTTCCACTTTAGATACGGTGCGGGACAGCAAACTCGAATCTTATTGCGATTAGTACACACGAGCAGGAAAATAGTTGGATGGAAAGCTATTTGAATCAAAACGCTAATTATTGGGCTAATCCTTATCAAGCTCCCCATGTTGAGAGTTTCATTTTTAGATTCTACGGAAGAATATTAAAGTTTGATTTTGGCATTGATGGTTCGAATCATGAGAAGATTCTCGATTTTGGTTGTGGCCAGGGTGGGGCTCTTCAGTTTTTTGATAAACAAGGCTTCAATTGTTTTGGTGTCGATATTGCCAAGCCCGATATCGAAGCGGCTCGGCAGATCATGCCTCATATCGCAAACCAGTTTCAAATCATTGATCCTAAGCCCAGTGAGTTGAATGTTTTTTTCGATGGGAATTTTGATATCGTGATCTCAATTCAGACTCTCGATTGGCTTTCGAACTCTGACTTCAAAAAGTGTGTTCGATCGCTTTATAACTCTATGAAGCCCGGAGCCAAGATTTATGCCTCGATGAATTCTTGGGATATGTACTATCGCAACAATGCCACGCCAGCCGAAGATGGATTGTGGCACTGTAAGTTCAAGACAAAAGGTCCGCTTCAGAATCCGAAATTGAAGCAAGACTACCGTGTGAATTATGATTTTTACTTGAACTTCGTGAAGGATAAGTCCGAAATGCGCGAGCGCTTTTCACTTTTTGAGCCTATTTATATAGACGAATATAGTGGGAGTTTTCGCGAAGAGGGACTTGAGCGTCGATATACCTTTTTTGGTGTTAAGCGCTAAGCCGTACGAATCGGTCGGGGGACCTCAGCCTACAACAAAAGTTGTCATTACTTCTTGAGACTTGCGCGCAGCAAACATCCGTTCTGGTTTGCGTTATACTGAACGAGTACGTAACGACACGACTTTGGGGGGATGAGTGTCTAGCATTCGCTTTAAACTCATTTTAGTAGTCACGTTGATCGCGGTCAGCAGTTTTGTGACCGTGATGTTCTCTAATCTGCAGATCATTAAATCAGACAAAGAAGCCACTTTGAGCCGTTCTAACTTTCAAGTGTCTGAGTTGGTCAATCGATCGGTGGTCACGCAAATCAACGAGTATCGTCGCGGACTACAGTACATTACTCGATCCATTACTTCTACGTCGGACTTTCGTGTCGAGTCCGCTTACTTTCCTGACTATATTTGGTTGGCGGTTCTCGATTGGAATGGGGAGGTCGTGTACGAGTGGAGCCATCAGCAGAAGCTTGAAAAGTCTGGCACTACACTTGAGCGCTTACTCGGTAAAAAAAATCAGAATGCTTTGTTTCAAGAAGCTAAGCAAATTCTTGCTCTCAAAGACGATTGGATTCTTTTTAACTCGACCATTAATCCGCTGTTTCCGACTTTTCTCTTTTCATCAACTTACAAGCCAGCCGAGGCAGACCGACCCACGCATGTGGTGCTTGCGGAGATAGATGCAGAGCCCCTGTTTGATCAGATTCACCCTCGCCGCGGTCAGAACCTCATTCTTATCGACTCGCACGAAAATGTTTTATACTCGACCTTCCCTGGTTGGAATCCCTCTGAGGTTGCTTACAAGGATCAACAGGTTCTGGATATTGTCAAAAGCTTAGAGCGGGGCGCACAGAATCTCAGGACCATCACTTATCCGGGAGGTGAGGTTCAGCTCACTTGGATGCAGAAGTTTGCTGCAGGCGAAGGTCTGACTCTCATTCTGCAAGAACCTGCCTCCGCGCTCACAGAGGGGGCGGATCGAATCCAGCTTCAGAGCCTGATTGTGGGCCTCATCGTCTTAGTGATTGCTTTAAATCTGATCATTCTGATCTCGGGTAGAGTCACCAAGCCTTTGGTAGAACTTGCTCAGTCGATGACCCGGGTTGGACGAGGAGAGTTCACTGCCCGCATCAAAGTAAAATCTAAAGATGAGATTGGCAAGTTGGCCGCGATGTTTAACAAGATGCTTCAAGAGCTTGAAAACCGAGAGCGAGAAATTGATCGAGCAAAGCAGAAACTGATTCAGTCCGAAAAGATGTCAGCCTTTGGGCAGATGAGCGCGGGAATCGCGCACGAGGTAAAAAATCCCCTGGCGGGTATTTTGGGATACGCTCAAATTGTCAAAAAGAAGCTCGATGATCGCCCCGAGCTAGTGTCGCACTTAGAGATCATCGAAAAAGAAACTGTGCGGTGCAAAGAGATTGTTGAAAATCTCATGCGATTTGCTCGACAAGAAAAAGCTCAGTTTCAGCGTATCGACATTAATCGAGCCATTAAAGATGCGGTTCGGCTTGTCGAACATCAAATTTCTGTTTCTGGAATTAAGATTACACAAATGTATGCGCTCGATGGGGAGCCCATTTTTATCAAAGGCAATACTAATCAAATTCAGCAAGTGATGCTCAATCTGATGTTGAATGCTCAGCATGCCATGGAAAGTAAGGGGACCTTGTCGGTAAGCACTCACTGTGATGAAAGAAATCAGCGGGTGATGATTACGATCTCTGATACCGGATGCGGAATGAGCCCAGAGGTGCAGTCGAGAATTTTTGAGCCGTTCTATACGACCAAAGGTGTTGGAAAGGGTACCGGCCTCGGACTGTCTGTGAGTTTAGGAATCATCAAAGATCACCAGGGTAGTATTGAGGTCGACAGTCAGATCGGTGTGGGCAGTACTTTTACAGTCTTTCTTCCTTTAGATGAAAACGCATTGGCGAAAGGTGAGAGCAAAGAGGCGGGTGCGGCATGAGCATGACTCTTGATCGATCCAAGGTCAGGGTTTTGATTACAGATGATGAAGACTCGATTCGAAGCATGCTCGTTTCGACTCTTCAAGAGGCCGGTTGGTCGGTGGACGGTGCGAAGAATGGTAAAGAGGCACTCGAGAAACTTCGCGCCTCCCAAGTGCATATTATCGTGAGTGACATCAATATGCCTGAGATGACGGGAATCGAACTGCTTGAGGCGGTTCGGCGAGATTTTCCAAAGACCGAGTTTATTGTGATGACCTCTAACGCGACTTTAGAGACAGCGATCAAAGCGGTTAGTCTCGGCGCCTACGATTATCTAAACAAACCCTTTGAAGACATCAATGTGGTGCCCAAAAAGTTAGAGAAAGTCGCCGAAAAAATTCTACTTCGACAACAGAATGCCGAGCTTCTGCGTCGGCTCAAGAGTGCGACGATGGAGTTAAAGCGTCTCTTTCAGGTCATCTCACCCTTCAATGGAATTCTCGATCTTAGCGAGTTGCGAAAAACGGCCATTCAGGGATTTCCCACTCTCTTTGATGATCTGAGCTGTCGCGCTTCGTGGTGGGTTAAAAATTCTGAGGAGGGCTGGGAGTGCCTCTCGGCGCAGCCTCAAGACGACTCCTTTAAGGGTTTTTCAGATCCTCAGGCAGCTCAAGATGCAATGACCGATTTAAGAAATCCAATGCAGTGCTTGTTTAAATCAAAAGATGGACATCAAGAGGCTATTCTTTTTGAAAACCTCAAGGATGTATCGACTCAAATCTATCTCCAGCAGATTAACCTTTGTTTCGAAAAGGCCAGCTTTCATGCCGATATCGCGTCTCTGGCGAACAAAGATGGACTGACTCGGCTTTATAATCATCGCTACTTTCAAGAGCGTCTTCGCCAGGAGTTGGCCCAGGCGCAGCGTCAGAATTCTGAGGTCAGCTTGCTGTTGATGGATGTTGATCATTTCAAGCATTTCAATGATCGCAACGGCCATCCCGCTGGCGATGCTCTACTCAAAGCTCTCGCCGATTTGTTGAGTCAGCAGAAGTCGACAGAGGGATCAGGCAAGCGGATGACCGATATTCTGGCGCGTTATGGTGGAGAAGAGTTTGTCATGATACTTCCCTTCACTCTGCATGATGGTGCGAAGGTGAAGGCCGAAAGAATCTGTCAGGCCGTAGCAAGTTTTCCGTTTGAGTTTGCTGAACATCAGCCTCTAAAAAAGCTGAGCCTATCAGTGGGTGTTGCAAGCTTTCCTGAGCATGGAGCAACGGCAGAGGAGCTGATTGCAGCCGCTGATCGTGCGTTGTACGCTGCAAAAAGAGCGGGTCGAAACCAATTCAAGAGTGCCCATGACGCACCAGCGAGTATGGTGATGGAGACCACGCAAGAGATGCCGATGCCGCCAACGCACGAGCTTTCGGTGACAAAGAGTGAGGCACCGCAAACGACAAATTTAAGTGCTGACGCGATCGCTCAAAAGGTGGACTCCCCTAAGACATTGGGCTCCCTTCTTGCGGAAGAGCCGACTCACGAGACGGCGCTTGCTGAAGAGGTTGCCGAACTGGCCCAAAAGATGGAGAAGCTCACAGAAGAAACCCAGAAAGACTTAGAGTTGGTTCAAAAAAAGATCTCCTCCTTCCAGCAAGACGGTTTTAGTGGTGCCAACGACGTCGATTTAACTCAATTGATGACGGCCATCGACGAGGCCATCAAGCAGGGCAAAGCTTAGTCATGAGTATGGGTTCCCTACAAACAAGTTCAATCGATAAAGAGACACAATTCAGGGTTCTGATTGTGGATGATGATGCGACCATCTTAGGTTTACTAAAAGATTTGGTCAGTATGGTTCCGGGCGTTCATGTCTCCACTGCTTCAAAAGCGGAGGAGGCCATGAAGATTGCCTTGGCTGAATCGATCGACGTTGTTTTTACCGATGTGCATATGCCTGGTGTTACTGGGCTCGAAATGATCAAGGATTTTATTCGTCTGCAAAAAATGCCCGAGGTGATTGTAATGACGGCCTTTCCATCCGGAGAAATCGCCGCGCAAGCCATGGAGCTCGGTGCGAGCTCGCTTTTGGCAAAGCCCTTTGAAGACATCTCGCTTGTCGAAATGGAGTTAGATAAGGCGATCAAAAAAATTATTCGTCAGAGATCTGCAAGCGTAGGTCTCGAGAAAAAGAAATCGGAATTAGCGGCTTCGGCGACTGAGATGGATAACGATCCGATCATGAAGGTTTCGCTGGGCGAAGACTTTGAGCAGATCAAATCAGCGGTCGAAGCCTCTCAACAAGCTTTAGATCCATCCAGCCCACATCAGGATATGCCTGTGGGGCAGACGCCCTCTACCGTTTCTATTCGAAAGATTTATGATCAGAGTCTGCTGAGTCCATTAGTCGAGGTTGAGGTTCAAAGATGCCATCGAACCAAAAGGCAGTTTGCGTTTGGGTTGGTCGAGATTCCTCAGAACGTTCAAATCAAAGAGGCTGAGGCTCAGCTGACCTATCGGCATGAGCGAATGCAGGCGCTGCAAGCTTGCTTTCGAAACTCTGATGTTCTTTTTGATTTCGATGGCGAGAGTATTGCTGTCTTGGGCTTCGAATGTAACAAGACTGGTGCTGGTGTTTTAGAATTCAAATTAAAGCAGGCGGGCTTTGATTACGCTGGCTTTGCCGTTTATCCCGCAGACGCTACAGACGAGAAGACTCTTGTTGAAATCGCTCGTCGAAATTTGCTTGAAAAGCGAAAGTGCCGCCTTTTGATTATTGAGCCCGAGGAGTTTTTTGGGCGCATTGTTCGTAATATGCTCTCGGACCCTCGATACATGGTCAGTTGGGCCAAAGACTATGAGGAAGCCTATAAAGAGATTCAAGCCAACTCCGAAAAGATTAAAGTAGGGATTCTCTCTCTCTCGCAAGATCCCAAGCAGTGGCAGCTTCTTTCAAATTTGAAAAAAGAGGGCTTGATTTGCTTTCCTCTTGTTTTGTTTACCGAGGTCGCTTTGCCCGAGAATTTAAAAACTCAGCTTCAACAGCTGGGCGTACGTGCGATTATCCGAAAAGGTGCGAGCCACGAAGACTTTCTTTATGTCGTTCAATCCTTCGTGATGCAGTCCTACAACCTGGTCGCCCGCAAAAATCCTCGGGCTCTCGTTGCCGTCCCCCTGATTTACAAGGCCGAAAATGTGGAGATCTCTTCAAATAGTTTCACTCTGTCTCGCGAAGGGGTTTTTATTCGAGAACTCAACCCCATGCCTAGAGGCACCAAGCTTGAGCTAGAGCTTTTTATTCCGGAGGGTCAGTCTTCGATCCGAGTCATCGGCGAGGTCTTATATTCCGTCCCCTATTTTGTGGGCGTTAATCGTATTCATGTGCCGGGAATGGCCATTAAATTTACAAGCATCCATCCCGATGACCAAAAGCGCATCGATTTTTTTGTGGGGCGCTCGTTGACGAGCTACCTTTTAGAAACCGAATAAGGGGTCGATCCCGTGTTTTTAGGGGGCTTGGCCCGCAAATACCCTCTTTTGAGATCAATCTTAACTTATCGAATTTATTAAAGATTCAATCAATTTTTAGCCCCTCGCCTTGACAATCGAAGAAGGGGTTTTACGGTAGCCAGCGTGCCGATCTACGAGTACAGGTGTCGCGAGCAAGGTCATGTATTCGAAATTCTTCAAAAGATTTCGGATGCTCCCGTCGAGCGTTGCACGAAATGCAATAGCCCGGCAGAGCGGATCATTTCTAAATCCTCTTTTCATTTAAGAGGAGGCGGATGGTACGCCACTGACTACGCTAAGCCTTCGAGCGCTTCACCCTCAGGGGGTGGCTCGCAAGAGAGCGGCACGAATAAGGATTCGGATTCCGGCAAAAGCTAGGAATCGAAGATAAATGAAGTAACGAGAAAAACCAGGAGGTATTCGGTATGAACATTCGTCCACTACAGGATCGAGTTCTCGTAAAGAGAATCGCAGAAGAAGAGCGAACCAAAGGCGGTATCGTGATTCCAGACACCGCCAGAGAAAAGCCCATGGAGGGTGAGGTGATGGCTGTCGGTAACGGTAAGATTTTAGAGAATGGCAGCAAGATCACTCCCGAAGTAAAAGCGGGCGATCGTATTTTGTTTGGCAAGTACTCGGGCACCGAAGTCAAAATCGACGGCGTGGAGCACTTGATTCTCCGAGAAGATGACATCCTCGGAATTGTAACGAAGAAATAACGAATATTTAGGAGGTTTAAATTTATGGCATCAAAAGAAATTCATTTCAGCGATTATGGCAGACGAGCTCTTCTTGAGGGCGTCGATGCTCTAGCAAATGCAGTCAAAGTCACTTTGGGACCTAAGGGCCGAAACGTGATTATCGAAAAATCTTTCGGCTCACCTACGATCACCAAAGACGGTGTAACCGTAGCTAAAGAAATCGAGCTCGAAGATAAGTTTCAAAATATGGGCGCTCAGATGGTGAAAGAAGTGGCTTCTAAAACTTCAGACACTGCGGGCGATGGAACCACAACGGCTACTGTTTTAGCCCAAGCGATTTTTCGCGAAGGTGCAAAACTCGTCGCCGCTGGGCATAACCCGATGGACATCAAGCGAGGAATCGACAAAGCGGTTGAGTCGGTTGTAGGCGAGCTCAAAAAACTCTCTCAACCTTGCTCGAACCAAAAAGAAATCGCTCAAGTCGGAACGATCTCTGCAAATAGCGATAACACCATCGGCGATATCATCGCTGAAGCGATGCAAAAAGTAGGCAAAGAAGGCGTCATCACTGTTGAAGAAGCAAAATCTATGGAAACTACTCTTGAAGTGGTTGAAGGGATGCAATTCGATCGTGGGTATCTTTCTCCGTACTTTGTGACTGATCCCGAGCGAATGGAAGCGATTCTTGAAGACGCTTATGTTTTGGTTCACGAAAAGAAAATTTCTAATCTTAAAGATATGATCCCTGTTTTGGAGCGAGTAGCTCAGTCGGGGCGTCCTCTTTTGATTATCGCAGAAGATGTAGAGGGCGAAGCTTTGGCCACTTTGGTAGTGAACAATCTTCGTAAAACTCTCAAGTGCTGCGCAGTTAAAGCTCCTGGATTCGGCGATCGTCGCAAAGCGATGCTCGAAGATATTGCGATCTTGACTGGCACTGAAGTGATTTCAGAAGAGACCGGAACTTCGCTCGAAGGTGTAACGATTGATCGATTGGGTCATGCAAAGCGAGCAGTGGTTGATAAAGACAACACCACGATTGTGGATGGCGCTGGCGAGAAAAAAGAAATCGAAGCTCGCGTAAAGCAAATCAAAACTCAAATCGAAGACACTTCTTCTGACTACGATCGCGAGAAGCTCCAAGAGCGTCTTGCAAAACTCGTCGGTGGAGTTGCAGTGATTCATGTGGGTGCTGCGACTGAAACTGAAATGAAAGAGAAGAAAGCTCGTGTAGAAGATGCATTGAATGCTACTCGCGCTGCTGTTGAAGAAGGAATTGTTCCTGGCGGTGGTGTGGCCTTGATTCGTGCAATGAAAGGCCTTGAAGGTCTTAAAGTGGCTGACGATCAAGCCGTTGGTGTTCGTGTGATTCGCCGAGCTCTTGAGGAGCCTCTTCGTCAGATCGCTGCGAACGCAGGAATCGAGCCTTCGATCGTGATCGATCGTGTGCGAAACGAAAAAGGAGCCATGGGCTTTAACGCTGCGACTGAAGAGTACGAAGATCTCGTCAAAGCGGGCGTCATTGATCCAACCAAAGTGACTCGATCAGCACTTCAAAATGCTGCTTCGGTGGCGAGCTTGCTCCTCACTTCGGAATGCATGATTGCAGAACGACCAGAGAAGAAAGCAGCTGCTCCTGCTGGTGGTGGCATGGGCGGAATGGGTGGCATGGAAGGAATGATGTAAGACATTCGGTCCGACTCCATTTCAAAGAGTCCAAGATAGGGCGAAGGAAACTTCGCCCTATTTTTTTGCTCTGCATCGATAAAGGTGATGCTTAGCGCAGACGCGTCTCAGTTCTTGGCGGCTAAATCAACGAGGCGCCTCGTGAAAATGGGGACTCTAGAGCATCGAGTATGACGCTCAGCATTCTGCTCAGAATCTCCGATGTCTCTGGGTGGATGAGTGGTGTTTCAATAGGTTTAGGGGCGACGCGTTGAGGAGTAGGTTTTGAAGATCAACTCCAATATCGCAAGCCTGATTGCTCAGCGTAACTTGGCGATTACGACCAAGGCTTTGTCGCGTGGTTTTGAGCGTTTGGCATCGGGCAATCGCATTACACGTGCGGGTGATGATGCTTCAGGTCTTGCGATGGGTGTGGGTCTTGAGTCACAGCTCCGGGGTCTTTCAGCCTCCATTCGCAATATCAATGATGGTCGGGCTTATTTAGTCACCGCTGATGCAGCCTTTGGAGAGATGGGCAATTTGGTTCAGCGTATGCGTGAGATTGCGATTCAATCTTCAAATGGCACGATGTCAAATCGAGATCGCTCCTATCTTGAGAAAGAATTTTATCAGCTATTGGCCGAATTTGATCGAATCGCTGATCAGACGTCTTTTGGTAGCTCTAAGCTTCTGAATGGAAGCCTTAGTGGAGCGAGTCTGCAGGTTGGTCCTCAAGCAGGAAACATCATTGACATTGCACTGAGCGATACTCGATCGAATGAGACTTTTAGACAGAGTCGGGGTCAAGGAACTTTTAAGGGATCAGAAGCTGGGCTTGCAACATTAGTTAATGCCATTGAAAGTCGATTTGAAGATTTGAACGCTGATGGCCGTGAAGACCTTGTTTTCATTTGTATTGACGCTATTCACACTCGTTTGGCAGTGGGCCAGGGAGAATTTGGGAATGAGATTGTCTCAGGCTTTCCAGACCGTACCCATTCGGACGTGATCTCTACAGACTTAAACAACGATGGAAAACTCGATTTCGCTTACACGAACGGGCAGAATTTGATTTCGATGATTAGCGATGGCGCCGGATTCTTTGCCCCGGTTGAACAGACAGCCCTGTTTGTCGAGGATTCTCAAGAGCTCCTCTTTGCAGATATAGACGGAGATGGGTCGAGCGAGATGATTTCTCTGGGTCAATCAGGTGTCATCGAGGTTTTTGAAAAGCAGTCGGGCCAGTGGGCACTGTCCCAAGTCTTTTCTCACCAAGGCCTAGTTAGTCCTGCCCTTGTGAATGTTCGTAATTTACATGCTACTGATTTCGATGAAGACGGAATTTTAGATCTTAAGATTGAAAATGCAATCTATCGGGGACTGGGCAATGGACAATTCGAAACAAGCGGTTTGAGCTTTGTCGGAGAAAACGGCGGCGCATTGGTGCGGGATTTTGATGAAGATGGCGATTCGGATTTTTTTGATATCCTTCAAGATCGCATTTATTGGAACGATGGAGATGGGCAGTTTTCTCGATTTGCCGATTTTGAAGGCCCTGCGTGGTCGGGTGCAGATGCGGCATTGGGTGATGTTGATGGGGATGGCAATATCGATATTGTTCGAGCAGGGAGCGGCCAACAAGGAATCCTTTACGGATTAGGAGGCGGGCGATTTAGTTCGAATCAAGCTTTGAGCTTTGATTCGAATCCCCGGAGTGTTCGTCTTTTTGATTTTGATGGGGATGGTTTCTTGGATTTGTTTCATGAGGATGACAGTATGTTTTATGTTCGCCGTCAGAACGTAGCGAGTGAATCAATCGTCGATGAGCTTCAAGTGGGAACACAAAAAGAAGCTCAGAAATCTCTCGAATTCTTAGATTTAGCAATGAATGAGATTTTGGAGCGTAGAGCTTCATTAGGGGCACAGCTTTCGCGTCTGGATGTGGCCTCAAATGTGGCGATGATTACTCAAGAAAACTTAGCAGCAGCTCGATCTCAGGTCATGGATGTCGATTACGCGCTTGAAACCGCTGAGCTTGTGAAAAATCAATTCTTGCAGCAAGCGCAGGTCGCCGTACTCACTCAGGCCAACTTTAGCATGAGACTGATCGTTTCTCTGTTGGATTCTAGAGGATAAACGTTTTTCGAGTTAAATAGGTCGGCTTAAATCATTTTATAGTTTTTGCAGATGGGCTGGGAGCTCTGTTCGTGATTATCATCTTTGCAGCGTGCGGCCCTTTAGTTAAAACAGAAGAGTGAAACCTCGGCCTTCATTTCCCAGCATTTACATTCAACTCGCTCAGGTGCTTGCAGAGCGCTCGACTTGTTCTCGACTCCAGGTGGGCACGGTCATTACCTCTACCGATTTCAGGAAAGTCTTAGCAGTGGGTTACAATGGCAATGCCACCGGTCTTCACAATGGCTGTGATCGAGAAGAGCCCGGCAATTGCGGATGTCTTCACTCCGAAGAAAACGCAGTGATTAACTGTGATGCTCCCAGACAAATTGAGAAATTTGTTTTTGTGACGCACTTGCCTTGCGTGCAATGTGCGAAGCGATTGATCAATTTAGGAAATGTAAAAAAAGTCTTTTACGCCCAAGACTACAGAGTTCGAGACTCCATTGAGCTTCTCAAAACGGTCGGCATCGAGGTCGAGCAGGTTCTGATTTAGGCCCGATCCTAGGAGGGGCCATTGGGTCATCCAGGACGCAGGTGCGTCGATCTAAGTCCTTGAATTAATGAGAGTTTCTCTTGGAACGTTTCTTGCGTCTCCCCTGGGAAGGATGAGTGTGATTGTACGGCTTGGACCCTGGGGGTTCGGCCTCTTCTTTTTCGTTTTTGTTCAGGCGACGATCGCTTCTGAGAGAAGTGTGGCGGAGCGCTGTAGGAGGGAGCTGCAGGCCTTGGGGTCGGACAGTGAATCGCATTTGTTGAATCGCGTGTTGTCTCTGGGAGGGGAACTTGATCGATCTGAGAGCAGGCCTCTTTCTGAAGTTCAAGTAAACGCAGCTCGCGCCATCAAGCAGCTCATGCTCTCCGGAAATCTGAGATCTCCGAGCCTTCGTCATCCGCTTCGTGAGCAACTTTGGAAAACGCTGAAGGATTGCCCCTTAGACGGAAGCCAAGACTCAATGGAATTCTGCAAATTGATTTATGATTCGCTCATTTTTTCCTACGCTCGCAACGACGTGTCTCATCCGGCGGTCTTTGATCAAATCGGCGCAGCTGTTGATCGCGTGTCACCAGAGCAATCGCAGGAGGACAATCTTTCAAATATCAAGGCGCTGACTCTCCTGTCCGACTATCTTGTGATTTCTCCTATCGATCATGAGGCACTTAAAAATCAGATTCTGCAAAAACGCGCTGCGATTGATCCAGCCAATCAACCTCAGGTGTGGGGGCTATTGACTGAAGCAGTGGAGGAGCTCGACCGCCAGTCCAGCATAGCCATCGCTGCGGGACGAGCGTTGTCGAGTCGTGGAGTCGAATCCAGTCAGATTCTTTTGGGTGAAGGGCTTTTTCAGAGAGAGAGTTCGAGTGCCTACTCCTTTAGATCGATGGGGTTAGAAGAAAAGCAAAAGCGCGCTTTGGAACTTTTAGGACTTCTCAGTACTCATCCTCGCTTTACTCGGCTTTACATGGATTCGTTTTTGAAAATGGTAGATCAGGTCATGCCGGGTAACCCCCTATTGGCTCGAAGATTTTTAAACGCTGTTCGAAAAGACTTACTGCAGTCCCTGAGCCGCACCGATTTAGAGCCTCAAGATCGGGCTGCGCTCAGTGTTTCGGAGCGACGTTTGATGGAGTACTGGAACCCGACCAGTGTTCGTACTGCAAACTGAAGAAGCTCACTCTCGGTTTGCCCCAAAAAAGCCGCTCTGCAAAAAGTAGTGAAGCCCATTTTTGAGCAGGCCCTCATTTTAACGACCTTGACCTGGCCTCTCAATTGCTTTCCCATAGGGGATGCGCGCGTTTAAATTAAAACGCCTTCTGTTCTTGGCGATGGGCTTTGTTTTTTTAGCGCAGCCCGCATTTTCTAGAGAGCAAGACGATGAATTCGATGCGTTTTTGCCTATCTTTGGCGTTGAGCCTCAAGATCGAATTCGCTGGCACTTTCCGGACGTGCCCTCGCGAATCGTAGTGATCGGTGACATTCATGGCGATCTCAACAGCTTGGTGTTGCTCCTTCGACAATCTGGGCTCGTCACCGGAAAAAAATCCGAATGGTCAGGAGGTCGATCACATCTTGTTTTGCTTGGCGATTTGATTGATCGAGGCGCCGATTCGAAAGCGGTCATGTTGTATGTTCAGCGCCTCTCCGAGGAGGCCAAAATTTCAGGAGGTGCAGTACATGCGCTGCTTGGAAATCATGAATTACTTGCGGCAAAAGCGGATTTTCGAGCAACGAAAGCGGAGATCGATTCATTTCAAAGAGGATCAAGTCGAGATAAGTGGGAGATTTTGAATTGGTTCTACAGACAGGAGAAGGGGCCGTTTGCCAACTGGATTGCATCCCGAAATTCAATTGTTCAAATTGGTCCTTATGTGTTTGTTCACGGAGGTTTAGGTGCATGGGTTCTTGATCATGACATCGGAGAGGTTAACGCTTCTGTAAGATCTTGGATCCGCTATTTTCAGGGCAATGGGCGAATGCCGAGTGAGCAGAGTGCATGGGTGATTGATGATGACTACCGAAGCCCTTTGTGGAGTCGCAGTATGTCCTCATCCTCAGGGCTCAGTCATATTTTATTTCCCGGTGATTTGTTCCAGCGGATGATGGATAAACTGAAGGCCGCTCATGTTTTTATTGGTCACTCAGTGACTTACGAGCAAGGTTTTCGAATTGGTCGCGACCATCCGCTATTTGGCGACCGATTGATTGAGATGGATACAGGGGTCTCGTATGCTGTCGGAGGCAAGCCTTCCGCGCTGATCATTGAGGGAGGAAAGATGAGAGAAATCTATCCTGCCCGAAAGAGAAAGTCCTATTGGATCACAAAGAAACTCCGAAATATCTGCGCCGAGGACATCCGCTGGCTGGTGAAGCGCGGTAAGCTCTAGTCGCCCCCCGCTTAACAACTCAAGACGCGCATCAGCATTGGACAGCGTCCAAAAACTTACTTAGAAAACCCAATATGCGATTAGTCAGTTTTGTTCGAGGAGCGCTTCTGGGCGCTGGTGTGGTGCTTATTTCTTGTGATGCGACGGAGGCGGGTGGTTTTCAGTATCGCGTTTATTCCTCAGCACAGGAGCTCGCTCAGGTTGCCGCTCAGGAAATCCTTGATCTTATTCATGAAAATCCTGAAGCCCTTTTAGTTCTTCCTACAGGATCTTCGCCGTTTCCTGTTTACAAAGAGCTGCATCGACGATTTCAGCTTGATCGCTCTGTTGATTTTTCGAGAGCCCAGATCTTTTTTTGGGATGAATATGCAGGGCTCGAGGCTCATCATCCTCTGAGGTACTCTCATTATATTGAAGAGGAATTTTTGCGTCCTTTTTTAGGGGTCGATTCTCAAAGAGCCCCTCAACGCCGGCAAGTCCATGTTCCCTTTGATCCCTTAAGAACAAAGAGACTCGGCTTTAGCGAACAGGAGCGAGAAGAAGAAGCTAAAGCCTATGAGGAGCTTTTTCAAAACGCTCGTCAAAGTTCAAGACATAAGCGGGTGGATCTCTATCTCCTGGGGGCCGGGGGGGCTTACCCTGTTCAAGAAGGAGCCAAAAGCATTTTACAGGGTGGGCACATTGGATTCAATGAACCCACCGAGAGTTGGCAGCTTTTGCCAACGAATGTTTCTCAGCTGAGCTTGAAGACTCGCAAAGATACAGAGTTTCGTTTTCGCTCCTTGCGGCAGTCGATGAAAAGAGGCTCCTTTCCTCAAAGTCTTCAAACCCGAGTTCCTGAGTTTGCGGTCACTCTTGGGATTCAAAATTTTCTGGACGATGCCCAAGGGCCGAATGCATCGCGAGTCATCGCTCTTTTAACGGGCGAAGCCAAAGCTCCCGTTGCTCAGCAAATCATTGAGAAAGGAGAGACGCCCGATTTTCCGGTGAGCATCATCCACCGTGCATCCAATGCTGTTATTCTGATGGATGAGGACGCCGCTCATTTTCTCAAAGAACAACGAGAGCCAGTCTCTCATGTAAGCGCTCGATTTGATCAGCGCGAACTGAAGGAAGCCTTTGATCGAAGTCAGGGCATGAGACGAGTTTTGATTGTCTCCCCTCATCCCGATGATGACGTCATTAGCATGGCCATCGCTATCAAGCGCTTAAATGAGTGGGGCCATTCTGTTCGTGTGGTGACAGTCACCTCTGGAAGCAATTCCGTTCGCTTGGATTTGCCTCCGGACACTTTGTTTTCGATGTTGGACGAAGAGCAACGCTCTGAATGGGCCCGCCGAATTCGAGAAGCTGAGTCGAGATCGGCTCTTAAAATTCTCGGGCTTAATCAAAATCAATCGGTTTATTTTGACACCGACTTCTATTACCGCCGAGGCATTCCGGGTTTGGAAGTGTTCACCTTTATGGATGAAATCAAGGCTCGCGATCTTCTCATTCGATTTCAGCCGACAGACGTTTTTTATGCGGCCGAGAACGATCCCCATGGCGCCCACGGCCTTGCTTTTCAGTTGATTTGGCATGCGGCGCGCAGCCTAGGAATTCTTGGGAGTGAGGGGGAGCCGAGACTCTGGGGCTATCGAGGTGCGTACTCGGAATGGAATTTCAATCAAAGTGGTGTTTTTGTTCTGCCCTTTTCTCGGGGGGAGATGGATCTTAAAGTTCGGGCGATCCAGCAACATGAAAGTCAAATGAACCCGCTGTTTCCAAGTTTCGACCCAAGAGAGTTTTACGAGAGGGCGCGGGATCGCAATTTAGAGGCGGGTAAGAAGTGGAGCGCCATCAGTGGTTCTTCACTTCCTTGTGCCGAGGTTTTCAAACTTCTCAGCTCGGGCTTTTGAGGCCCGTACTGAGCTTCGAGCCGGCCCCGACTTAATCCACCGTGGTCTGAGTGTAGAATCTAAAGCTATCTTGAATCGCGAGATGATAGTTAGATCCAAAGTCATTTTTCAGTTGCGCTAAGAAGATCCGAATTCGCGAATCCACTTCGCCAATGCTATCTGGTCCTTTTTTGCGGGCCTCAGATTTTGGAAAGGGGAGTATCTTGGATCCAAAACGATCTCGATACTCAAAGCGACGAAGAGTTTCAAAAACAACCGGAAAGGGAAACTCAACGGTGAGGTCTCTTAAAAACTCCTCGACCTCCTCTTGAATGCGAATCTCAAAAGGATCCAGAGTTAGCGTTTCTTTGAGCTTTGGATTTCCCTCACTCATATCCACCTCCCTATGACTTAGTATACGGTGTCTGAGCGGCACGCTCAGAAGCAAAAAAAATTCAAGTGGAGGATTTCTTTGACCAAGTGCGGGCCCGGGTGTTTTTTGAGTTGATTTTTTCGTACTTCAATGTCGTACTAAAAGAACATTGGCTGACACTTCTATTTCTCTTTCTGACCGCATCCGAAACCTCAAAGAAAAGAAAAGCTTCGTTATCGATACGAATGTGATCTTGCATGATCCTTATTCTGTGTTTGGTTTTGGTGAAAATGAGGTGGTGATTCCAATTCGCGTCATCGAGGAGGCCGATAGCTTTAAGCGCGAAATGAACGAAAAAGGTAAGAATGCCCGTGCTTTTTCTCGTCTTCTGGATGCCATGAGAAAGTATGGTAATCTCGCCGACGGAGTGCCTCTTCAGGTGGCGGCGGCAGAGTTGTTTCCGACCTCCAAACACTATCATGGAGGGAGTCTGCGGGTATTTGTTCGTGAAGTAGATCCCAATATTCGCAAGCTTGTCGATGGCGCTTCTTCGCGCGGAGACAATAGTATTTTGGCGGTTTGCATGGAGCTCATTAAAGAAAAGCGCCATGTCATTCTCGTCACCAAAGACGTGAGTTTTCGGGTTCGTGCCGACGCTTTTGGTGTGCCTTGCGAAGATTATCAACCCGACAGCACCATCAGTATCGATGAGCTTGATCCGGGCTGGAAAGAGCTCTTAGTGAGCTCTCAAGATCTCGAGAGTTTTTACCGAAGAAAAGAGCTAGAGCTCAAAGAGCTCGTCGACGCCTATCCCAATCAGTATTTTGTTCTCAAGGATTCTGCGAACGAAAAAAATACGGCCCTAGCAAAATGGGATCATGAGGGACGTCGGGCGATTCCGATCATTGAAATGCCCAAAGGTCTTTGGGGTGTGGCGCCCCGAAATCGCGAGCAGAGATTTGCGATCGATGCGCTTTTAAACGATAAAATCCCTCTAGTGACGCTGGTGGGCAAAGCGGGCACCGGAAAGACGATGCTCGCTTTAGCAGCGGGCCTCACTAAAGTTCTTGAAGAGAGTGCTTACACCAAGATGCTCGTCTCTCGCTCAATCTTTCCGCTTGGTAAAGATATCGGTTATTTGCCCGGTGAGATGGAAGAAAAGCTTCGTCCTTGGATGCAGCCCATTTTTGACAATTTTGAATTTTTACTTTCTTCTAAAGGAGCGCGTGATCGCCGCATCTCATACAAAACGATCATGGAGTTTGGTCAAGTCGAGATCGAAGCCCTTACTTATATTCGCGGGCGAACGATCCCCAATCAGTGGATGGTCGTTGATGAGGCTCAAAACCTAACACCTCATGAAATCAAAACCATCATCACTCGTGTGGGCGAAGGGACTAAAATTGTTTTAACGGGAGATCCTTTTCAAATCGATAATCCCTATCTCGATGCCTCTAACAATGCCGTTACCTATGTGGCCGAGCGCTTTATGGGCTCGCCTGTCGGCGCGCATATCGTGATGCTCAAGGGCGAGAGATCGGCACTGGCCGATGTCGCGTCAAACGTTCTTTAGTTTTCACCAATCGAGGTAAAGCCCGCCACCAAAAAACAAGCCTTGAAGTTTTAGATCTTTCGAAAGATCGCCGAAGCGAGAAAACTTAGGCAGCTCATAACTTGCATTTAAATCTAAGCCAAAATCGCTTAAACCCCAGCCCGCTTCCATATCGCTACGGATCTTGCGATTGGTGTTCACAAATGAAAACTTGAGGCCACCACCCATCTGAGCGGTGAGATCAGTGCCAGAGTCTTTAGAGCTCTGGGAGCTTGGAATTGTTGTTCGAGTCTTCAGGCGAGTAAAACGAGCAATCAGGAGAGCATCCAAGTAGGGCACCAAAGGAAAAACCGAAGGGCGATAGGGTCGATAGCGCGCTCCCAATCCCATTGAAAAATTTTGGTAAGAGTTTTTTGTGCCCCCAGAGCTTTTAGAAGAGTTTGCGAGAAAAGATGCGCTGATGAGGGGCTCTAAACCAAAGCTAAAAATATAGGGACTGACTCGAATCGCCACTTCGGGCTTTCCAAAAGTGCTAAACTTTGTCGAGCTTCCCAGGTCTGAGTCTGAAAACAGGCGCGGACCCACTAAGATCTGAAAGCTCTGCGTCGCTGCCTCAAGACCTGAGCTCAAAGAGAGCCATCCCAAGACCATCAAGAAGGGTATTTTTCTCATGCTTTACTGCTGATTTAGCCTACGGGCATCTTTTTATGCGGCTGCGCGTGTCGACGCTGGTCAATGACTTTGTCGTGAGCTTCCTGGGCCTGACGAAAAACCTTATCAAAGACTTCATCGACCTGAGCGTACAAATTATGGCCTTCAGCTTTAGCGTGAAAATCTTTGCCCAAGCGATTGCAATGCCAGGTCACCTCGGCGTGGTGCTGGTGACCTTTGGTCTTTGCGCCAACGACCACATGCACATGCTCGTCGGCTGCCACCAGACGATCAATTCTTTGAGCTTGAGTTCGAATATGATTTTCAAGAGCTTCGGTGCTCTCCATTTCTTTATAAGCAATATCTAGCTTCATGGAACATCCCTTCTTGCTTTGAACCTTTTAATTACTTTACGCGCTTTTTTGGGGCTGAAAAGCGCAAATCTCAAGCTCTAAAAACCCTCAGATTCACGGTTGTGAGGGCCCAAGACTCTCGTTAGAGTCGCGCCATGCAGGACTTTCGTATTGAAAAGGATTCTCTCGGCGAAGTGAAGGTGCCCTCAACGGCCCTCTATGGGGCTCAGACCCAAAGAGGAATAGAAAATTGGCAGATTTCAGGCATGAAGGAGCCCGAAGTTTTTATTCGATCTTACGTGATGATCAAGAAAGCTGCGGCTCGAGTTAATTTTGATCTGGGCATGATGCGTGAAGATCAGTACCGAGCGATTGATCAAGCCTCTGATGAAATTCTGAAAGGATCCAAACATCTCGATCAATTTGTAATCGACGTTTATCAAGCAGGAGCAGGGACGTCTTTCAATATGAATGTGAACGAGGTTTTAGCGAATCTGGCCCAAGAACTCACGGGTCGCGCGCGAGGCCAGTACGACTTTGTTCATCCTAATGATGACGTCAACAAAGCTCAGTCGACGAATGATTCGTTTCCCACGGCCATGAAGATGAGCATTTGTATGGAGCATCAAAGCTTTATTCGTGTTCTGCGTGAGACCATTAAAATCTTAAGACAAAAAGAAAAGGAATTTGATTCGGTTCTCACCTCTGCACGGACTCATCTTCAAGACGCCGTGCCGATTCGACTCGGACAAGAGTTTGGAGCTTTTGCAGAGACGCTTGAAAAAGATCTCAAGCGTCTTGAATCTGCCGTGGAGGAGCTCAAGTATCTCAATATTGGGGGCACAGCGGCGGGCACAGGGATGAACTCTCATCCGGACTACGCAGCCAAGATGGCTGAGAACCTGGCCAAGCAAGCCGGCGTCGATTTTAAGAGGGGCAAGAATTTGGTGGAGCTCTCGCAAAATATGTCGGATGTGGCCTTTTATTCGGCCGGCCTTCGTAATTTGGCCCTCAGTCTTACCAAGATAGCGAATGACATTCGTCTACTAGTCTCGGGACCCACGACTGGATTTGATGAGCTGATGCTTCCGGCCGTTCAGCCTGGCTCCTCTATCATGCCCGGCAAGGTGAACACAGTCATGATGGAGATGCTCAACATGGTTTGCTTTGAGGTGATTGGGCACGACACTACCGTGAGTTATTCGGCTCAGGCCGGTCAGCTTCAGCTGAATGTGATGATGCCCGTGATTTCTTACAATGTGCTGATGTCACTCAAGATCCTGCGAAATGCTTTAGATGTCTGTAACCAGAAGTGCTTTTCGGGCATTCAGGCCAATCATGAGCGCTGCGAGAAGTATTTCTCTGAAAGTATGGGCTTAGCGACCGCTTTGAACACGGTGGTGGGCTACGAAAAAGCGGCGCAGGTTGTAAAAAAAGCCATCGCCGATAAAAAAGGAATCATCGATACTGTGGTCGAGGCCGGATATTTGTCTCGGGATGAGGTAAAAAAATACTTCTCGAAAAATTTGACAGAGCCCGGATTTATTAAAAAGTAGGTGCAAGATGCTGAGATCAAAAAGTGCGCAAGATGTGTTCGAGCCAAAAACAGAGGAGCAATCCATGGTGACGATTCAGGAGCCTTGGTTTGCTGATCGAATGCATCTGGCGCTAGATCCGTATTTTGAGCGAGAGTTTTTTACAAATTTGATCTACTGTATCGATCGAAAAAAATCACTTCGGGACGTTCTTTTAGCCACACTTTCTGATTTCGAGCGTTATGGCAGATACGACGAAAAATTGGATCAATGCGTTCTGCATCTCATGACCTGTTATCAGGCGACCAGCGAGTTGAGAGAGAGTTATCAATGGCTCCCCATGGCTCAAGCTCTATTCACGGCAGCACTCTTTCGAGGAGATGCTAGAAAGCCGCTCACAGAAAACGAATGGCAAAAGACGGAGGCTTCTGCCGGCAAGCTTGAGGATTTTGTGTTTTCAATCGGTAAGCAGGCGCGTCGTGTGGGTAATTTTGAACAGGCTTGGAGTCATTTACTCTTTGCTCTAGAGAATCGCAGTCAGCGTGCGGCGGTATGCGAGGCCATGACTTCTTCGGCTGTGTCGACAGAGGATCCACTGACCTTTGGTCTTTTGATGAAAGCTTTCGATCTTTGTTTTGCATCGGCCTGGAAGCAGAACGAAGTCTTGCTAAAACGTGCCTTTTCGCGCTTTTGGTATTCCGAAAATGCAGTGACGTCAGCATCGGTGGTTCAAGCCCAGGGGTTAGTGGCAAGCTCGCCGGATTTGAAGCTTAAGAACGGGGCGGGTTCGCACTGGGATGAGGCGATGTCGGAAGAGCTTTGGAAGGCTGCCCTGCAAAGTTCAGAGGCGGTCTGGGAACTAGTTAGACGTTGGTCATCGAAAGAAGTGAGCTTTGATCAGTGGTTTGCCGCCTGTCAGTTGATGAGGGGTCGCGTGTTGCTGCGAATGCGATCTGAACAGTGGCCGCTGGTGAGTGACAGCGTTACCTATGCACAAGGCTTGGAGAGTGCCACTCGCTGGGACCCCTCCCGTAAACTTTTTTATCTTGCAACGAATGTTTGCGATCTCACCACTCTGATTCGATTGGTGAGCTGTAGTGAGAAGGTAGATCCTCTTGCTGAGCGTGTGGCCAAAACACTGTCGTCAAATGTTTCTAAGAACCAGTTAGTCTTACGATTAGATGACGCTTGCGAGCGGGGTGATCGTGAGGAGGCCTTAGATCTTGTAGCGCTCATGATTGAAGATGCGGGTTTGAGTCACTCCCTGAGTGACCGATTGTTGTTGATGGCTTCGAAGCAAGATGCGTGGACCTACGAAACTCAGACGATTCCGCTCGCTCTAGCAATGACAAAAGCTTATCAGGCCGGTGGTCGGATGAAGATGGGAACTTCTTTTGTGGCGGATGCTTGCTTTGGTCTGTTGAGATTTCTGTCAGACCAAAGAGAAGCGGCTCTTCAAGAGGCTCGCCGTCGTGGAAACTATGGCGACGGGGGCTTGTCGAAGTCGCCTTTTGATGTTTCAAGTGGAGCCCGCATTGTGGACCGCTTTGTTTTCAATCAGATGCGAAACGCTCAGCGGATCCAGATTTGGCCAAGCGAAGGAAAGGGCTAGTATAATCAGGTGTTTAGCCGTCAAAGAGAAGTGGTGGCTTTAGCCTTCTTCAGCTTTTCAGAAAACCATTAGAAAGGTAGAGATCGAGGCCATGAATCAAGAGCAAGCCCTAGCGATCCTCAAAAATGTAAAAGTTCCCGCACAGCGCGAGAATATCGTGGATGCCAATCAGATTCGTCGATTGGAGATCAAAGAGAAAAGTGTTTTCGTTGAAATCGGTCTCGCAGAGCTCAGCCCAACCTTTGAAAAGAGCCTGCGCTATCAGATCGAAAAGGCTTTCAAAGATCAGGATCCCAGTCTTGAAGTGGCCGTAGAGTTTGCTCAGGCGACAAAGACGCCTGAGAAGAAGCGCCCCCAAATTGGAACCATGATCGCCATTGGATCGGGTAAAGGTGGGGTGGGTAAATCTTCGGTGACCATGAATCTGGCCTTTGCCTTAAAAAAATTAGGTTACAAGGTGGGAATCTTAGATTGCGATCTTTATGGACCGAGCATTCCAACGCTGATGGGAGTGGAGGGCTTAAAACCTTTTGTTCTGGACGGACGCATTCAGCCGATTGATGCGGATGGCATTCATTTGATGTCGGCTGGCTTTTTTGTCGAAGAGGGTCAGGGCCTGATATGGCGAGGACCTATGATTCACAAACTGATTCATCAATTTTATTGGGATGTGAATTGGGACGGAACCGATGTTTTGCTGGTTGATTTACCTCCGGGAACAGGTGATGCGCCTTTGTCTTTGAGTCAGACGATGCCTCTCACTGGGGCGGTCATGGTGAGTTTGCCTCAAAAGCTTTCATTGATTGATGTGCATAAGGCTTTTGCAATGTTTGCGCAGGTAAAGGTTCCTGTCTTGGGAATTGTAGAAAATATGGCAGAGTTCATTTGCCCTCAGTGTAATCATCCCAGCGAAATCTTTAGTCGTGGTGGGGTGAGAACGCTTTGTGAGCAGTTGGGCACGCCTTTTTTAGGTGAGATTCCTCTAGATCCTCGGGTGCGAGATCTTTGCGATCGAGGAAAGTCGATTGTCAAAGAAGCTCCAGACTCTTTGGTGGCCAAAGCTTTTATGAGTTTGGCAGAGCGCTTGGCGCCGATGCTGAAGACCTCCGAAGAGGCCCAAGAGCCGATCAAGATCGTTATGTGACCTGTGCGTTCGCTCAAAGAAAAGCTGAGTTACGCGTTTGGACAGTTTGGACTTCAAGCGATTGATATTGCTCTCAGGCTTTATCTTTTAGCCTTCTATGTGGATGAGTTGGGTCTTAGTCCCTTTTTAGCAGGATTAGCAGCAGGCTTAGCCGTTGCTTGGGATGCGGTTACCGATCCTTGGATGGGATCATTTTCAGACAAGCAAGGGCGTCGGCGTTTTTGGTTTTTACCGGGGGGAGTGCTTTCGGCCATTTTTGTAACTTTGATTTTTTCAGGCTTTTCGTTTGAAAGCCAAGCCCTTCTCTTTGCGGTTCTCCTGATGAACTACATGCTGCTCAACACGGCGCTGACTATTTTTGATATTCCGTATCACGCGATGGGTGCCGAGATCTCGACGAGCACTGAGGAGCGAACTTCAATTTTTGCGTGGCGACTTGTTTTTTCAAATCTGGGGGCGTTTGTTCCGCTTGCTTTACCCGTTCTGTTGGCCGACTGGAGTGCATCGGCGCGATACACGGGTCTTGGGGTGGGCGTAGGTCTTGCGGTTTTGACATCGTCTTTAGTGGCCATGAGTGGCACGCGCGAACGAGCGCGGCCCAATCCACTCATCAAAATCCGCCTGAATCCGTTTGCTTCGGCAAAAGAAATTTTTAAGAACCGATTGGTTCTGAGTTTGATGATTGCCTACGTGGTGGCCAATATTGGATTGGCTGTGAATTCAGCCATCGCCGTTTTTTACTATGAACATTTCTTAAAATTATCGGTGAGCGAAACCCAGTACGTGATCATGACTTTTATGTTTGTGCTGATTTTAGCATTACCGCTTTGGGTAAAAATGGCTCAGATTTTTGATAAGCGGCTCCCTCTTTTTTGGGGAATTTTACTTTTGGGGTTAAGTGGCGCGCTTGTTTATCCGCTATTTCCAGAGCGACAGTTGTTTGGGCCTTTGGTCTACGCTGTTTTTGCGGGGGTGTTAGCGGGAAGTATTTTGCTTCTCGATGCTTGGCTGGTGGACCTGCTCGAGTACGACGAGGCGAGGTTTGGCGAGAGTCGCACGGGGGCGATTTATGGTTTTTGGCGACTCTCGGCAAAGCTCACGCGAGCAGTTTCTTTGTTTTTAGTGGGCTCCGTTTTGCAGGCGATCGGATTCGTTGCTGACCAAAGCCAAACAGCCGAGGTCGAGCAGCGGCTGGGTTGGTTTTTTGGCCCGGGGGTAAACCTTTTCTTTGTTTTGGGCGCCTTTCTCGTTTTAAAGATTCGCTTCTCCGCTCATGATTATCAAAAGACAAAGCGTATTTTGGCCTTTCGGCGTAAACGTATTAAAGACTTCACAGCTGCGGCAGAATCGACGGATTCATCCACTAAAATTCACTAAAGATTTGCGTTTAGGACCGATCACTTCTGGTATACACGCATGTTTATGAAAGTAATCTCTCTCGTTTTCGTCTCAGTCCTGTGGTCTTTAGCGTCTGTATGGGCAGGAGAAGGCAAGACCGCAGTGATGGTTCCTCCGATCTCTTGTTCGGTAGCACTGAAGAACTTCAGCCCAAATCGTTTTGAGCAAGAGTTAAAGCGTCCATTGGATGCTCAAACAGCGAAAGTGCTCGCTGGAGCGGCTCAACAACTTTCGACCGGTAGAGATCAAAAAGCTCCGTACACAGACTATTTGGGGCCTGTTTTAGACTGGACGGAGAAACTCTACGCAAAACTCAAAGCGGTTGGTGATATGCAAGAGTTTCTTGTTTTGCATCGGCGTCGTTACCTTCAGTTGAAAAATTTCTATGAGGACCCGAAAGCAGAATTTGGCAAACCTATTCTTTTTAAGAGAACCGGAAGTACAGATCATCCCAATCGATCCGCAAAGCGAGTCGACTACTATTCTAGGCCCCACTTGGTTTTCAGAGACCGCAAGGCTGTGAAGAGAGAGATGGATAAAGTGGTCGGCGAGATGGCGGTAGTTCGTGACGATTATCTACCAGACGCCTTAGTGGCTGTAGGCGTTTATCGCTGGATGCTATTAAAGATCTATAATGAAGCTCTTGCTCACGAGCGATCTGATGCACGAGAGCGTATTCTTGCAGCTCGAAAATCCGTTGATGCCGCGCGTGCCAACCCTCAGGCGTTAGTGAAAGAGGCCCGAGAAAAGGAATCCGCTCGCTATCTTCTCGATATCATTTATTTGTTAGTCGAAGATGAGCAGTCATTTATCAAAAAAGAGTCGAGTTCGGATCCCGATGCCCAGTTCATGGGGACTCTGGACGCAATCATCGGCGAAAAGTTGGATGTCTATTACGACAGCCTTAAGTTCCAGGCTCGTTTGATTAGTGAGAATTCTAGAGATGCTGCGCTAAGAGGTTTTAAAGGAATCCAGAAAGTGCACGGGCTTTGGGGGAGTGTGAGAACTGTTTTAGGGGTTGGAGCCATCTACACAGCGGCAGTAGCGCTGGGATCAGATGCCATCGATAAAACAAAAGCAGGCTATCGCTGGCTGGTGACGCCCGATATCATTCTCAAGTACGAGGAGATTCAGCGGCGAGAAGCCCAAGACAAGATAGAAATTGCTGATGAAACAATAACAGGTGTTGCTGATCCATCAGATCCTGAAGATGTAAAAAAATCATTTGCTGAAGTTTATTCAAATTATATCAGGCGCAATGCCGGTGATCGAGCTGCCCTACTTTTTTCACGAGCAGCGCGACATTGGGTAGAGACTGGTAGAGATGATTGGGAACCTCCTTTTGAAAATGAGAAGCAATTCGCTGATGATAAAGCTCGAATGGCTCAAATTGCCGATCTGATCGCGAAGGCCAATGTGCAGATCTTTAATGTGGGCCCTTTTCCAGCACCCGATGGAAGTCCTCAGCGATTTCTTAGTTCAGCCGTTTTAGAGCGATGGCCTTGGAGAACGGAGACCGAAGAAAATATTGAGTTCGTTTTAGATGCGATCCAGAAGCATCAGGTAAAGGGTCCCATTCCTTTACCGAGGGGTGTGCTCCCTCCCTCTTACATGCCAAAACCTCATTCCTCAGAGGAGTGGAAGATTTTTATTGCGGGAGAGAAAATCTCAAAGCTCATTCTAGACAGAGGAGAATATTGGTTTTGGGATGTAGAGGCCGTTCGTTATGCCTGGATGGTAGCACTGGGTTTTGGTGGATTTCATTACGGTCGAAAATTTTTACATCGTCGACGGCAGGCGCGATTTGAGATGTTAGAAATTGAAGGAGGTATCGAACCTCCATCACTGGTGCTTACTCCACAAAAGTGATAAGAGAAGTATAGGTTGAAAGCAGATGGCGTCTAAAGATTACTATTCGGTTTTGGGAGTGAGCCGCAGCGCCACTGAAACAGAAATCAAAAAGGCCTATAAAAAACTCGCGCGTCAATACCATCCCGATTTAAATCCTAACGACGCCAACGCCGAAAAAAAATTTAAAGAGGTCTCTGAAGCCTACGCGGTACTCAGCGATTCCGATAAAAAATCAAAGTACGATCGTTTTGGAAGTTCAGATTTTGGGGATCAGTTTTCTCAGGCCTGGAGCAGTGCCCGTTCGGGTGGTGGCTTTGATCCAAACCGAATGCAGGATTTCGGCTTTAATTTAGACGATATTCTTGGAGATATTTTTAAAGGGGCTTTTGGTGGAGCGCGAAAAGCTCATCCACGTGCCCGAGACCTCGAGCTCGATTTGAATCTTTCTTTTTTAGAGGCCATGCAGGGAAGTCAAAAATCAATTTCGGTCGGGGGCAGTGTGATCGACGTGAAGATCCCTGCCGGCATTGATTCGGGCTCCAAGGTGAGAGTGCCGGGCAAGGGGCAAAATGGAGGCGATCTTTATCTTCACTGTCTGGTGACTCCGCATCCGTTTTTCAAGCGCTCAGGTTCTCAAATTGAAATGGATTTACCTATCAGTTTGCGAGAGGCGCTAGAGGGCGCAAGCATTGCCGTTCCCACGGTGAGTGGAATGGTTGATCTCAAGATTCCGGCGGGCTCCTCTAGTGGGCAAAAGCTGAAGCTCCGCGGCAGAGGCGTTTTAGATTTAAAAACACAAGAGCGGGGAGATCAAATCGTCACTCTTCAGGTTCTGGTACCCAAGCTTCAAGAGCGAGATCGAGAGATCTTGCTGAGAGCTTTAAGTGATTTGCCCGAGGACCCGCAAATTCGCGAAAATCTCAAGCTTTAACAAAGTGCTTTACCCAAAACTCATCTCTTCCGTATTTTGGGCACATGAATTCATTTGTCGATCAGATCAAAGCAGTTGTTGAAAAGAATCATGTTCTCAAGCATCCCTTTTATGCCGCTTGGAATGAGGGCAAACTGACCAACGAGTGCTTGCGCACTTATGCTCAGCAGTACTTTCATCATGTAAAAGCATTTCCACGCTACATCAGCACGATGCACGCTCGTTGTGAGTCTTTGCCCACTCGACAAATGCTGCTTGAAAATTTGATTGATGAAGAAAGAGGTAGTGAGAACCATCCTGAACTATGGATGAGATTCGCTGAAGCTTTAGGCAGTACGCGACAAGAAGTAGAGCAAGCTTGTGCGATTCCAGAAATTCAAGATCTTGTAAGCACATTCTTTAGACTGGCTCAATCTTCGACCGAAGAGGGTTTGGGTGCTCTGTATGCTTACGAGTCGCAAGTGCCCGAAGTGGCAGAAACAAAAATTAAAGGTCTGCAGGCGTTTTATGGGATCAAAGAAGGCCAGGGACTTCAGTTTTTTGAAGTGCATCAAAAGGCCGACTGTTACCATCGCGAAGCCGTCGAGCAGATTCTGGGTGCTTTGAGTCCTGAGGCCAAAGAAAGAGCGCTCAAAGCTGCTGAGGAAGCTTCGCAAAAAGTGTGGAACTTTTTGACTGGGATTTGTCGCGAGACGGGTGTGGATCTCAAGGCGGCTTAAGGCCTCAGCTTTCCGCATAAAGGCATCCCGGACGGCGAATTGCCGATGATTGCTCTTTTCGACCAATTTCGTTAACCCCTGAGACCGATGACAGCAGCGGTCTCAGGCTCTCAGTATATTCTTCGAGTTCACGCCCTTAAACTTCCGGTCAGACTGGGATGTGGTGAAGAAGAACGCTCTCAGGCGCAGTGGGTGGAGTGGGATGTAGATCTTCATTTTTCTGCTCGACCTAGGGCCTGTGACTCAGACGATCTCGCCCACACTCTTTGTTATGATCAGATTTCAAGATTGATTGCCTCAGTCTGTGAAAGAAAACCTTATCATTTACTTGAGCATTTGGCTGACGAGGCGGCCCGTGCCATTCGGCCCCACCTTTTGTCGGTTTCGCAACTCCGCTTGCGTGTGCGAAAGCTAAAGCCACCCATTCCTTATGAAACACAAGGGACTAGTTTCGAATGGGTAGAAGGGTTTTAAGGCAATGATTCTTTTGGGCCTTGGTTCAAATCAGGGCGATCGACTTGGGCATCTCACGCGAGCTTTGCGGGAGTTGATTTCGCGTCAGGTGATTCGAGCCCCGATTCGAGTGAGTCGCGTTTACGAAAGCGAAGCTTTGCTTCCGACGGGAGCGCCGAGCTCCTGGGATATCGATTTTTTCAATGCGGTGATTGAAGCCGACTCCTCGCTAAAGCCGATGGAGTTGTTGGCAGCGATTCGTCAGATTGAGGCGGACTTAGGACGTGAGCGTTTGGAGAGATGGGAACCTCGCTGTATCGATATCGATATTCTTTGGGTTAAGGGCGAGAGTATCAAAACCGATGAGCTTCAAATCCCTCATCCCGGACTTCTTTTTCGTTCCTTTTGGTTGAAGCCTTTAGCGGAGCTTCGAAGCGAGATTGCGATGAACGGCGGTCGCGTTTCGATCGAGCAGCTTTCTCGAGAAATGGTTCAGAGCGCAGCGCGAGCGCTTCCGATCACTCTTTTACCAACCGAGTTAATGGGAATTGTGAATCTCACTCCGGACTCTTTTTCAGATGGGGGACTTTACGAGGAGCCGGTGGCAGCCTTTCGGCGAATTCGCGAATTGGTCGAGGAAGGAGCCAGCCTGATCGACCTCGGCGCAGAGTCCACACGTCCCGGCGCAAGACTTTTGGAGCCCAAGCAAGAGTGGCTTCGTTTTGAGCCGATTTTAAATGAGGTTAAAAGAGGGCTCTCTCAGGAATATCCGTGGATTAAGTGGAGCATCGACACTCGTCATTCCGAGACTGCTCGTTTGGCGAGAGAGTACGGAATACACTGGTTTAATGACGTTTCGGGAGGCGCTTCCTCTCAGATGATTGAGCTTTGGGCAGAGAGTTCGCAGCAAGTTTGCTTTATGCACTCTCTGAGTTTGCCGGCCGACCCGAAAGTCCACCTGCCTGAGGATGCTGATCCAGTACAGAGTCTTTTGATTTGGGCGAATGAGAAACGCTCTTTCTTTGAGAGCTTTGGCATTCAGCCCGATCGTTTGATTTTTGATCCAGGAATCGGATTCGGAAAAACTGCCGATCAGTCGGTCATGATTCTCAATCGTGTTTCGGAGTTTCGAAAAGCAGGCTGGCGAGTGCTGGTCGGGCACTCTCGCAAGTCCTTTTTAAAATTAGTGACTCAAAGTGATCCTCAACAAAGAGATGTGGAGACAGAGGTCTTATCGACCAAACTGTCTGAGAATTCATGTGATTATCTAAGGCTTCACGATGTTCGCAGTTCCGTGCGCGCCATTCGGAGCGCTTTGTTAGTGAGTTGACCCAAATCTCAACCTGTAATAGCCCCTTATTTCTATGAGGCGAAATTGGGTTTTAAGGTTTTTGGATGGTGTGGAGAAGGTTGGCAATAAACTTCCGGATCCGATCACACTGTTTGTCATTTTTTGTGGAATCGTATTGGTGGCGTCCTGGTTTGCGGCCAACGCGGGTCTGAGTGTGATCCACCCCAACGGTAGTGTGATCAACGCCACAAATCTTCTCTCAACCGAAGGCCTACGCAATATGTTTGTGAGCGCCGTGAAGAACTTTACGGACTTTCCGCCGCTCGGCTTATCTTTGGTGATTATGATTGGTATGGGGGTGGCTGAGGGCAGTGGGCTCATCAATGTGGGCTTGAGAGCTTTAGTCACTTCGGTTCCGAAGTCTCTACTTTCAGCCACCGTGGTCTTTGCGGGAGTGAATTCGAGTTTAGCAGCGGATGCGGGTTATGTGGTTTTGGTTCCCTTGGGGGCCTTAGTGTTTGCGAGTGTAGGGCGCCATCCGCTTGCGGGTCTGTCGCTCGCTTTTGCTGGCGTGGCCGGAGGTTTTAGCGCAAATTTGCTCATCACCTCTCTCGATCCCTTGCTCGCGGGTCTCACCACTTCGGCGGCTCAGCTTCTTGCTCCCGGCTATGTGGTTCAGTCTTCAGCGAATTATTACTTCATGATTGCAGCGACTTTTTTGCTGACGATTGTAGGAACTTTTGTGAACGATAGCATTGTGGAGCCTCGTTTGGGTCGCTGGACGGCGCCTGAGGGGATGAGTTTTAAATTCGACAAGATTTCAAAGACTGAGCGCCAAGGGCTCTGGGCGGCAGGAATCACTTTTGTGCTCGTCCTCGGTGTTTTTTATCTGCTGACCAAAAACCCTGGGGGCATCTTTCAGCTGGCAGAGGATTCTGCTAAGCCCTTTAAGACTGCGCTCGAAGCTTTTGATCCCCTCTTTAAAAGCTTAGTCATGATTCTGACTTTGTTGTTTTTGTTTTGCGGTTTGTCCTACGGAATTGTGGCCAAGACCATTCGTACCGATAAGCAAGTATCTAAGATGATGGCCGACGCTTTAGGCACGATGGGACACTATTTAGTTTTGGCTTTCGTCGCGGCTCAGTTCGTATCTTACTTTCGAGACTCAAACTTGGGAATCATTACAGCGATTCAAGGCGCGGACTTTTTGAAGGCGATGAATCTCACGGGCATTCCCGCTCTACTGATTTTTGTGATTATTGCAGCTTCGATTAACTTATTGATTGGAAGTGCTTCGGCGAAGTGGGCTATTTTGGCACCCGTTTTTGTACCCATGATGATGCTGCAAGGCCTTTCTCCAGAGCTCACTCAAGCTTCTTATCGAGTGGGCGATTCGGTCACCAACATCATCACGCCCTTGCTTCCTTACTTTCCGCTCATTGTGGCGTTCGCTCAAAAATACGATAAGAAGGCAGGTATTGGGACGGTCATCTCTTGCACGCTGCCTTACTCCATTGCTTTTGGCATCATGTGGTCCATCATGCTGATCGTGTGGATGCTTGTGGGCATGGATCTCGGACCTGGCGGTCCGCTGCAGTTTGACATGGGCTTAATTCAGCGACAGTAGGCGTTTTCAAACGTCTGCGTAGATTCGGTCGATAATGCGAGAGCGCTTGAATCTTTGGAAAAGCGCTGTCGCATCTGACAGGGCCTCAAACTCAGCCCCCGGTTTGATCACCGATGTAAATCGCGGATCTCGATAAACAACAAAAATCGGAAATCCGGGCGTTTTCTCATGCGCGGTGTACTTGCTCAAAAGACCCGTCGACGAAGATCGAAAGTAAGACGTGCCTTCGCGCTTGAGCTTGTCTTCGAGATCATCAGCATATTTTTTAGCGTCAGCTGCTTCGTCTGAATGAAGCTCAATCAACATCTTGTACGGACGATGCTCTAAGATTCTACGAGCCCACGAGCTTTTGCTTTTTCTCAAGTGGCTCATTAACCAATGGTCATCTACCTCGAGGTAATCCTCAATCTGATGAGGAAGACGAACATTTTCACCCTCTCGCTTTAAGAACTGAAAGAGCATTTCATCGTAAACCACTGACTTATGGTGCAAATAGACTTGCAAGTACATGTGGTAGCGAGAAAGTAAAAAGTCCTCGACGGCATAGATGGCTCGACTGTCGAGCGCCAAGTAAGCGTCTGTGCCAATCTCTTGTCGCAGCAGGTTCGAGAAAATCCAATCTCGATCGTAATTGCCGTAGCTGATTCCACAATAATGACTGTCGCGTGGGAGATAATCCATGCGATCTACATCGAGCTCTCCCGAAATGAGAGACGAAAGAATCGGAAACAAATTCAGCTCACGTTTTCCAAAGCGAAAGTATTCGGGCTTGGGGTTCTCCGCCTGAATCAAATGGGTGATGATCTCTGGCATCTCGGTACCAAAAGTTTCTTGAAGAAGCTGGGTGAGTGAAGATCTCAGAATGATTGCTTGTGTGTAGTCTTCGTGAGTCGCTTGACCCTCTCCTCCGGTGATGAGCTTTCGAGATGGCATCGCCTGTTCAATCGCATGACTGAGTGGCCCGTGACCGACATCATGAAGAAGGGCGGCCATTCGCAAAATGTGCCGAGCCCGAGAACGCTCTTCATCGTTTTTCCAATCAAAACCGTCAAAAACCCTGTCAAAAACGCGTCCTGCTAAATGACAGGCGCCTAAAGAATGTGAGTAGCGGTTATGGGTGGCACCCGGAAAAGCCAGTTCGGCAAAGCCCGTCTGCTTAATCCCGCGAAGCCGCTGAACATAGGGGCTATCGATAATCTTAATCTCCTCGGGCCCGATTTCGATGGGTCCGTGCATGGGATCTCGAATTTCTAAGGGAGGGCGTCTCATAAGCCTAGGATGTAGCACAAAAGCCTCAAATTGGGCATTCGGCCTGCTGCCGCTTCCCAAGGCCCTAAATATTGGTCCTTGATGGGTTTTTACGCCTACGGGTAGTGTTTAAGGCATGAAAAAAATCGGCTTGGTTCTTGCGGTTTTGGTTTTGGCTTCTTGCACTCGCTCTGGAGAGCAAGGTTCCTCAGCGAGTTCAAATGCTCCAAAAGGGATAAACTTTAAAACATCTACCAATGAGTTCGTTTTGAATGGGCGAGCAGAGCCGGATTTTTTAGATCCCCATCGAACTTGGGCCCATGACTCTGCACAAATTATTAATCAGCTTTACGAAGGACTTCTTTCTCGAGAAGCCGATTACGTTACCGTGCGTCCCGGGATTGCCAAAGAGTGGAGTGTTTCGACCGATGGTCTTACCTACACCTTTGTTTTGCGCGACGGTGTGAAGTGGTCTAACGGCGAGCCCATCACCATCGATCAAGTCAGAGGGTCCTTGTTGCGAGCGATGGATCCTAAAGTCGCAGCACCCTATATCAAGTGGTACGAGGACTTTGTGGAGGGCGCAGAGGCCTTTGTGAAGGCCTTCAATAGTCCCCAAAGAGCAGAGGCCGAGAAGAATCTGGGCATTCGCATCGACGGCAATAAACTTCTGATCACTCTTAAAAAACCGATCAGTTATTTTAAGTATCTCGTCGCACAAACTCCCTTCTTTATTATTCATCCCAGTATGTACGATCCGAGTAGTCCAGCGTGGACGGATCCTAAAAGCTTTATTTCAAACGGGGCTTTTCAATTGAGTGAGTGGCGAGTCAATGATCGCGTCGTGATGACGAAGAACCCCAACTTCTACGAAGCTTCGCAGGTGGCTTTAGATCGAGTGACCTTTGTGATTTTAACGGAGCAAGCGGCTACTTTTAATATGTTTCAAGCGGGCGCGATCGATTGGACAAATAACAACTCGATCGATACCGCGTTGGTTCCGTCCTTGAGGGGACGAGAGGATTTTCACCTCAATCCGACTTTGGGAACCTATATGTCGGTGTTTAACGTGACTAAAAAGCCCTTTAACGATGCCCGTGTTCGTCGGGCCTTTGCGTTGGTGGTCGATCAGGCGTTGATCACCGATAAAATTCTAAGATCCGGTTTTCAGCCCACCCATCGTCTTGTGCCTCCAGTGATCCCGGGTTACCAGAGCCAAGTGCCGGATCAGCCGGCTTTTGATGTGCGTTTGGCCGAGGCTAAAAAACTCTTGTCCGAGGCAGGATATCCGGAGGGGAAGGGCTTTCCAGCGGTGACTTACAAATACAACACCGATGAGCAGCACCACAAAATTGCTCAGGCCTTACAGGCAGCTTGGCAGAAGCATTTAGGCGTTTCGGTCAAGCTTGAGAACTTGGAGTGGAAGGTATTTTTGTCAGAGCAGAAGCGCAGAAACTTTGATGTGGCACGATTGGGTTGGATTGGCGATTATCCGGACCCGGCGACCTTCCTGGAGCTTTATATGACCGGAAACGAGAATAATCGCTCTGGATGGTCAAATCCTCAATACGATGAGCTTGTGCGATCGGCTTTGCGTGAGCAAGACGAGAAAAAGCGCTTTGGTTTATACGCTCAGGCCGAGAAAATTGTGGCCGACGAAGCTCCGATGATCGGAATTTATCATTACTCTTACTTCAGTTTGATCAATCCGGCGGTGCAGGGCTTTATTCCCAATCCGCACGGGCATCATCTGTTTCGATTCTTATCGAAAAAATAGTTGGAGATTCAGCCGGCTTGAACTAAGTTTCTTCGATCTGCTGAGAGGCAGTTTGCGCGTCCCCTTCGTCTAGCCCGGTCCAGGACACCTCCCTTTCACGGAGGTAACGGGGGTTCGAATCCCCCAGGGGACGCCAATTTACGCCCTCTTTTGCCTTTATACTCCGTTAGATATTCTACTTACCGAGAGGGTCGCATAAACGGCACTAGCCATTTTAATGCCTGTCGACAGTTCTGCCGAAGTCCGCGGGTGGGCTCTGCAATTGCTTTCCATTCAAACGCAACTCTTTGGCGCAGAGCTTGTTGAATTCCACGCCAGTCCCAGGTTCTGATGTTTCTTAGCCGATAGAGGATCTCGCGCCATTGAATATAATAAACGCCAAAAATTCCTGCCCCTAATCCGCCAGCAGCCCAGTAGACGTACTGAGCGATGTGAGAGTCATGGAAGCTGTAAGTGACCAGCAAAGAAGAGAGAAAACACTGCAATAGAAAAGCGCTTCGATAAAACAACTCAGGTGCCTTGCTTGCGGCCCCTAGCTTTTTTTCGAGCCTCATGGCATAGCTTCCAATAATCACCGACCAAGTTCCTTCAGTGACCCAGCTCCAAAAAACAGTGCTGAAAAGATTATGATTTTCGACTCCTACCGCAACCGCAACGACGTGATAGATGCCCAGGTAAAGCCACTGCATCAAATACTCTTTAAAAAAAGACTCCGGAAAGCTGGCGAGCTGGGTGCGATCGATTTTAAAGAGTCCGCGTGTGGTCAAATAATCTTTGTATAGAGGGGCGTAAACTTGAAATCCTGCCGAGAGAGCTGCCGCTGTGGCCCCGAGAGCCATACTTGCTGGTACAGGGTTGCCCTCCGAAATTAAAACATAAGCAAAAGCGGAGCCCGAAGCGATCGCTCGAGAAATGACATCCACCGATCCAATGGAGACCTTGGTTTTTACCTCTGTGCCATGAGTGATATTTTCGGCGACTTCTTGAGCCGCCTTTTTAATTCGCAGCTCAATAACTTCAGCGGACTGCATCGGCGAGACAAGCCTCTCGGATGAGCCTTTTGAGCTGACTGGAGGTTCCTTAGAAAAATAAATGGGTTCATCAACGGTCGGAGGAAGCTGGGTGTCGGACTGAGCTTTAAGGGGGCTCCACAAAAACAAGAAAGAAGACAAAAAACAAAAGATAAATTTTTCGTTCAACCCCTCATTCCTCCCAACGACAAGCCTTCAAAAACACGGTTAACGCTTTGAGTCTTTCTTGTCGATGAAAACTAAAGTCTAGAAGAAAAAAGTTTTTCTGAAGATCGAAAGAGTTCCTCTTTGATTTGGCCCTCTACTTTTCCGCGCTGATCCTGGCGACATGGAATACGAATGTGGAGATGAAAAGCTTTGGGGTCATCGCAGACAATCCACACTCTTGGCACGACTTTCAGTCCCTCCATGGTCTTGGACTGCGAAAACCGGTCCATGAGTCTTTGAGTGGCCTTCATGTACTGACGGGACTCTCGCCATGCCAGCGTCTCCGCTCGACTCTTCCAATCGGCGGGATTGCCTAACTCGTACGGGAGCTGAATCTTGAAATGATGAAGGCAGTGAAATTGCCCGATCGACTCATTTTTGACGACTTCGGATAAAAAGAGACTATTAGGAATCACCAACGCCCGCCCCGTAAACTCTTCGCTGGAATCGACCTCGAGAAGACTAGTGGTGAGAAGGCGCGTATCCATCACATCGCCTCGGTATTCTCCCACGGTGATTCTATCGCCCAAACGAAAGCTTTGAGAGCTGGTCTTTAGCAAGCTGCCCAAAAGACCGCTGAGTAGCTCTTTAAAACCGATGACGATGGCTACGGCCAAAGCGGCCAAACTCAGGGCTACGGTTCGAATTTCTGAGGCCCAAATAATGATCAAGCCTAAGATCAAAATACTGAGGGTCACAAAGCGCGCCTGAGCGACCCATCGTCTTCGTTGATCGAGACTACGAATGTTCCACCGTTTAATCGCGCGTGATGAGAAGGCCTTGAATCCCAGTGTCAGAAGAACAAGTAAAAACGTGAGCAGGATGTTTAGGCTGTACTCGCCCCAAAAAATCTCACGCATTATTCGTGTTTTCCAGAATTTTCAGCCAGACGATAAAACTCCCATTCAAAATCGACGGGGCCTCGTGTTCGAGGGCGTTCGGTTTGGATTTGGCTGAGGGTTTGCTCTAAACAGTTCTCTACGTCTGCTGATCCGATAAATCGTTGGAGTGTGCGCGGCGCAATAAAGTAGCCATCCACCGAGTGTTCATAGCGAATCACGATTCTCCCCCCTTGAATCTCTGGGTTTTTTGATTTGGCCTGAAAAAAGCATTCATCAAACTGTTTTTTGTTCTGAGACATCACGTGATGGATGAGAGCTTGATCCTGGTCGAATGCGGCCTTAGAAACGCAAGAACTAAGTAAAAAAGGACTCAAAAGAAATAAACGAACCAAGCCACAGATTTTCATTCTGCTAATTTAAGAAGCTCTTCAGGGCGAATCAAGGAGACAATCATTTAGATGGATCTCGGAATTCGGATGCTCACGCTGAGCCCACCAGCCGCTAGATTCTCAAAGCGAATAAGCCAGCCTGTTTTTGAGCAGATTTGCTTACAGAGATTAAGCCCAACCCCTAGACGTGCATCCCAGGCGGCGTCCGAATTCGCTACCTCTAAAAGCTCAGCACTCAAGCCGCTGCCGTTATCTAAGACGCGAATCATGAGGTGATCTTCTCCCGAAGCACTCATTTGGATTCGGGCCTGCGGCAATCCTCGAGCGTGCTTGACAGTGTTGCGCAGAAGGTTGTCGATGAGGACTTTAAAGAGATCTGCGTCAATATGAGCTATTTCTGA
>JBILFF010000054.1:0-14140 GCA_044351695.1 Bdellovibrionota bacterium | reverse complement strand
AAAGAGAAAAGATCCGAGAAATGTTGAAATGTGAAGGGCTGGCGCTTGCCGAGGGTCTGCTAGCGCCACGATTTGATTGATTTTGACAGCCAAGGCTCGCTAGCCTCGAGCGGCATGAGCTTTTTGATGAGCCCGTATTTTTGGGAGACGGCGAGTTATGTGGTGACCGTGGTGGGTTTGCCGTTTGCTATCGCCGTTTTTATTTGGGAGCAGCGAAAAGAGCGCGAAAATGAAGAAGAAGAAATTTATCAGCGGCTCACAGACGAATACGCTGAGTTTTCTAAAATACTTTTGGAACATGCGGATTTGCGAATGATGTCGGGTGAGTTAGGCGTTCGAGAGTTGACAGAAGAACAGCGAGAGCGGCAGCTTATTATTTTTGATCTCGTGATTTCTCTTTTTGAGCGTGCCTATCTATTGGTTTACGACGATACCATGACGCGTAAGCAGGCTAGACTCTGGGCGACATGGGAGGATTATATTCACTTCTGGTGTAAGAGACCGGAGTTTCGAAGGGCGCTGGCCGGACTGCTGGAGGGAGAAGACCCTGACTTTTCTGCTTACATAAAGAAGATTGCCGAAAAAGAAGCTCTTTCAGCCTGAGGGGTTTTGAGGCCCTGTCTCTTGAGAACTCTAAAGCCCCTGGGTTTTTGGGGGGCTTCTCAAAAACGTAGTATGTGCTATGGCCAGAGGCGACTTAAAAAGCTGTTGAGGCCTTTTGAGAAGTTGCCGTTTAAAAAGGAGTGTTTCATGAAGTCATTGAAATCCGTTTCTATTTTGGGTCTGATTGTCGCTTTGGGAGCCGGCTGCGCGCACCAAGAGCGCCCGATTGGCTATGAAATCAAATCGGGAAAAGGTAAGGGCCAGGAATCCAGTGCTTCTGACGATTCAAGCGAGCCCGCAGCGATCACGAGTGATGCAGGTCGCTCCTCGTCGACGAGTTTAAACGCTGAGCGTGCTTTTGAGGTTTATGAGTTGATTAGAAATGCCGCTTTTTCTTCTCTTCAAGAGGCGATCAACTCCGGACAAGAGCTTAACGATGCTATTCGTGTTTCTCGTCAAAAGGCAAAAACAGTGGTTGATTCGCTCATCAAAGGCCATCGACTCGCTGTTCTGCAGGCTCTCTATGCGATGGGCGATTCCGAATTCTTAGATGCGATTTACCAGGGAAATGCAGAGGCCGAAGCGGCGGATCTTGCTTCCATTTTGGAAGACCCTTCGATGAAAACGGGGGAGTTCCTTGCCATGGTCCACGTTGCTCTTGCCGATGCCGAAAAAGAATCGACTGAAGCGTTGGTCGAGATTGAAAAGCAAATGGCTAGTCTTGAAACCCCTCAAGGCGAAGTCCAGATTACAAGTGGATCAGAAGTAGGGCCTTCTCGAGCTGAGTTTTTGGATTCACTGAGGCAGAAGGCTGCCAATCACTCGCTTCGACTGACTGAGGTCAGCTTTCTTCTTAAGACTGCACAAGACGCTCTGGATTACATGGTCACCAGGAGAGAGTGCGCGATCGAGGCCATAGAAGCCAGCAAACAGCCGACGGTCGAGCCTCAGGACTAGTGGCTGATGGTTGAGCTGTGAGGAACATGCCCGATGCGAGTGAAGTCGGACTTTAAGCCGTGGACGCTAGATCGAGTGATGGGAATCCGCTCTTTTGTAGGAGCGGAGGGCCCAGCATTAAACCTTCAGCATCAATCAGCTCTCGAGAAAGCGCTTTCTGATTTTAACGACGAGCTCTCAACAGTCAGCTCTCGCCAAAATGCCGCTGCAGCTTTTGCGGCTTTTTGGATGTTTTTTGTTGATCAACTGAGTGGGGACTATCCTCTCATCGATCGATTGGCCAAGTTTGTGATTCGATCCGAAGTGTCACGCTTGGGTTATCAACTTTTTGAGCCAGAGATTCTTGACGTCAAAAAAACCGGAAAATCTTTTGAAGAATGGTGCCAAGAGATCGATGAAAACATGGTTTCGCCCGAAGATCTAAAGCCGCTCTAAATCAAAAACGTGAATCTCATGATTGAGGATGCGCAAGTGAATGTCGAAGCCCTGAAGGCGAAATCCAAATTTTTTGCCATGGCTTTTGGGAGATTCCATAGGGGCCTCACGTTTTTGTGAAATGGGGCGAGGATCCAACTCAAGCATTTGAATCAAGAGTGCACGGAACCCTGGGTTCTCTTTTTCAGCTTCCAGGATCATGGGTTCGGCTGCATCTGAAAACTGAATCGGATACTTTTTGACCGGAGAGATAGCCCATCCAGAACTCGCAGATTCAATTCGGTCCGCGAGCGGTAAATAAGGTTTGATATCGACGATGGGAGTTCCATCCAAGATATCGAGTCCACTCACATGAATCTCAATCCCATCGGTGGGGCGAAGATCAATCGACTCGAGCTTGAGAGCCGACATGCCAATCGGATTGGGTCGATAGGGAGATCGAGATCCAAATACTCCTACTTTCTTCGGACCCTCCACGCGTGGTGGAGTGACAATGGGTCGCCAGGCTACCTCTAAGTTGGTATGAAATATAAACAGTACCCAGAGGTGAGAAAAGCTTTCAAGATCAGAGACGGCGTCCTTGAATCGAGGGTCGGGATTAAGCTTCAGAAAGCCTGTAGCTCCGGGCAACATGAGGGATTGCCGAGCAATTCCAAACTTTTCTTTAAAAACACTGCGCACCACTCCAATCGATTGAAATTCAAACCGATTTACAGAGCTGTCGACCCAGGTCCTCATGCGAAGCTTAAAAAGCTTAAATCGACTAAGATCTCAAGGCTTTTATCGACGGGCTATTGAGGCTACTTTATCGCTGCCCAAACCCGATGAACATCATCGTGGTCATCCAGAGCCTGTAAAAAATCTCCCACCTCAGCTCGCTGCTCGTCCGTTAAATCAACATACTGCTTAGCTAAAAATCCGATTTCCGCAGTGACGACAGTCCACGAATTGTTTTTAAGCCACTGCGAAACACCATGAACATCGCTTCTCTCACAAACAAATCGAGTGCCCGCGACATTCTCTGGAATATCATCGTTTTCTTGCGGGCTGAGTTCGCGAAACTCGTTGGCTCCTGCTTCAATGGCTGCGGCCTCTTTATCGACACCCAAATCGCTGTGATAAGCCTCCACGATTCCCACGTGTTCAAATAAAAATTTGTTGCTTCCAGCGGCTCCGAGTTGACCTTTTTTATTGAATAGAGCGCGAATCTCTGGACTCGTTCGATTCATATTGTCGGTATAGGCCTCAACCACCACGGGGACTTTGAAAGGAGCGTAGCCCTCAAACACGACGTGATCTAAAACACTCTTATCATCACCCTGACCCGAGGCCTTTTTGACGGCTCTCTCAATGGCGTCTTTAGACACGCTTTCTTTTCGAGCACGATCCAGAGCGGCCGAAAGGCGAGCATTCATGCTGGGATCCGGCCCTCCCATTTTGACCGCGACGGTGATCTCGCGAACTACTTTACCAGTGGCTTGGCCCTTTTTTAAACCAGCCACTAAACGTTTGGCGTGTAACCATTGTCGTCCCATGCAGGGACACTATCGAATGCAGTGGCCGAATGCAAATTCGACTCAAACCTTGAATTTAGCCTTGTTTTTAGTGGCCTGCTTCTTGCAGATTTGTCGAGCATGTCCTCTGTTTGGCGATGCTTAGCTGTTCTTTGCATGATCGGGGTGGCACCCGTTTATGCCGATGATTGTATGGATGCTATTAACGCAGCCGCCGGCGCTTTTTTTGGAGATCGCTTTCCGAATCCGCGAAGAGACTCTTCAAAACCGAAGAAGTCCAAAGCACAAGAGCAAAGCCAAGATTTAAACATTCCAAGCGCAGAGTCGATGATTCGACGTGAGCCTGATCGCGTCGAAATTTCTTTTGCCGCTCGCGCAGCGGCAGAGAGAAGTGCTCAGCTGAAGCGTGTTGAAGGGCTTCTTCGTGTTTCAGGGTTGGAGCAAATGCGTCCTGCAAAAGTTTTTCAGATTCTAAGCGATTTCGAAAAAGAAGTCGCGGAGGGCTTGAGTAGTAAGTCAGCAGAAGAGCGGCAGGACGCTCGTTACGATGAGGGTCGAGCGCGAGAGGCCCGAGAAATCTTGCAAGCGCTTGGCTATATTCCAGAGACGCGCTGAAGCGAAATCATAGACAAGTTTTAGTCTGAACGTTTAGCTTGGGAGCATGAAAGCTTTCGAAGCCCTCGACTTTTTTAGATTAGAAGATCTTCTTTCGGATACTCAAAAACAAGTTCGTGATGCGGTGAGAAGATTTGTGACCGATCGATACATGCCAATAGTTGCCAAGCATTATCAGGCAGGGAGCTTTCCGCGAGATTTGTTGCCCGAGTTGGCGGAGCTGGGAGTTTTGGGCTGCAATTTAGAGGGCTATGGCTGCGCTGGGATGGATGAGATTGAGTATGGCCTGATCATGCAAGAGCTTGAGCGGGGCGATAGTGGGCTGCGCTCTTTTGCCTCGGTGCAGAGCTCTCTTTGCATGTATCCCATTCATCGATTCGGTACCGAGGAGCAAAAGCAGAAGTATCTATCGGCTATGGCGAAAGCCCAGATCATTGGTTGCTTTGGTTTATCGGAGCCCGATTTCGGCTCGAACCCTGCAGGAATGCTCACGCGAGCTGAGCGAAAGGGATCAAGCTTTGTTTTAAATGGTACCAAGCGCTGGATTACGAATGGGAGTATTGCTCAGGTGGCAGTGATTTGGGCAAAGCTTGACGATGAGATTCAGGGGTTTTTAGTACCCACCGATTCAAAAGGTTTTTTGGCTCGAGACATTCCAGGAAAGCTTTCGCTGCGCGCTTCGGTGACCTCTGAGCTCATTCTCGATCAGTGTGAAATCTCTGAGGACTGTCTTTTGCCGGGGGCGAAGGGACTCAAAGCAGCGCTTCAGTGTTTAAGTTCAGCGCGATACGGTATTGTCTGGGGAGCCTTGGGAGCAGCTTTGGCGTGTTACGATGAGGCTTTGCAATATGCTAAAGAGCGAATCATGTTTGGAGGGCCGATAGCTGGTAAGCAAATGGTACAATCCAAATTGGTTTGGATGGCCACTGAGATTTCAAAAGCTCAGTTACTTGCGTATCGGTTGGGCCAGCTCAAAGAGGCGGGGGCTGCAAGACCTCAGCAAATCTCGATGGGAAAGATGAACAATGTGGGGGTGGCCCTGCAAGTCGCTCGTCTTTCGCGAGATATTCTGGGGGCCAACGGAGTGAGTGATGAGTATCAGTGTATGCGACATATGTGTAACTTAGAAAGTGTGAACACCTACGAGGGAACTTACGACATTCATCAGCTCATCGTGGGAGAGTCGATCACTGGAATTTCTGCATTTTAAAGGAAGTTAAAATGATTCCATCGATGGGGCATGTCACTATTCTCTTGGGCCTCATCCTGTATGTCTATGCAGTACTCGGAGTTCATTTGTTTCGATCCTCGGACCCTACTCATTGGGGGTCTCTTGGGATTGCGTTTCTGACCTTGTTTCAAATTATTACTTTGGAAGCTTGGACTGAAATTCAAAAAGTATCGATGCAAAGCTATCCGTGGGCTTGGTTGTACTACATTTCTTTTGTTGTCACGGCTGTCTTCGTGGTGATCAATCTATTCATTGCCGTCGTGCTCAACAATCTGAAGTCTGCGAGAGAAGAAATGAAAAAAGCGGATGCGCCGGACAGATCGGTGGAAGAAAGCCTGAGTCGAATACGCGAGGAAATCGATAAAATAGAAAAGCGCCTTTCGTGAGCTCAGCGCAGCCAGTCCAGTTAAACAATCGCGAAGAGATTTACACAAAAGAAGGAATTTTGATTTGTATCACGGAGGGGCGTGGCGTGGACGAGCCGCCGTCGGGCCACCGACTCAAGGGATTCTCAAGGGATTTGGATCCCTCTCCGGGATGCTGAACCGAGAGAAATAGCCTTTGAGCATCTGGACTCAAGCAAGGGCCCGTGAACTCTGCAAACAGGGGTGCTGAGGCGACTTTAAAAATTTTTCCTGCATGGGGACCTTGAGTGGGAATGAAGAACAAAGAATTGTTTCCGAAAATCTCGAATTCCCTTTGGTTGAGATTTTTGCCGCCAATGTCGTTCGTCATCCAAAGATTTCCTTGAGCATCAAAGGCGAGATTGTCGGGGCAAGCGAATCCCAGGGCCGGTCCGCCCATCAAAAAGCTTTCTGATTGAAACTCGAGCGATAGGGGATCGTTACCATTCTCTTTGAGTTTGAGCAGGGAGCCATAAAGATCTCCGCGCTGTGCATTGCCGGTGAGCGCAATAAAAATCTCACCTGTCACAGGATGCCTCTCGATATCCTCAGGTCGATTCATGGGAGTTGCTCCCAGCAAAGCTGCCGCTTTTCTCGTATGAATTAAGACGTCGGTTTGATCTTTGAAGTTTGCTTGAAGCAGCTTTTGCTTGCTGCGATTTAAAGAGAGCCACCGACCTCTTTTGAAATCGGCTGCAAAAAGCTCTCCCTCATCGAGGCTGCCCGGTTTTCGAGAAATGAATTTATAGACAAACTGATCGCGAGCGTCGTCGCCACTGTAGACGACGCATCGACCATCAGCGGCCAGTGTGCAGGTGGCTGATTCGTGCGCAAAGCGCCCCAGGGCCGCTAATTTTTTTGCTTCACCGGTCCCGGAGTTGATCTCAACCACCCAGCCGTAGTGATGGGGATGATTTTTATCATGCTGCGCCCAACCAAAAGGGGCGCCGGGGTCTATTTCGTCGAGCCCATAGTAATCATCAAAGTTTTCTTCGCACGATAAGAAATTACCCCAAGGCGTCTGGCCGCCTGAGCAGTTGGCCATGGTGCCCATGGCCAACAAAGATCCAGCGATCGGTCGCTCCGCTACGATTTTGATTGAAGTTCGCCCATGAATTCTTTGATTCAAGGGATCTTTGAGATCGACAAACCAAGCTGCGTTCGCTGATGAGCGGCGGATTTTTAAAAGGCTACCCCCTACAGACATTTGCTCCGCTAAAACTTGTTCGCGGGATTTGGGACCCGATTGATAGCCACTGACAAAGAGAGGATCAGGGTATTCGTGATTCACCCAAAGTATCGCTTCGTTGGGGCCTTTGCTTAGACATGAGATAAAGTCACAGTTAAAGCCAAAGGTTTCGCCTTTTGAGTTGATCGGATCCCCGTAGCGAATAAGAATGTTGGATTCAAAATCTTGTGCAAGTACCAGGCTATCTTGCTGATGTCGTCCTAGGCTGATGAACGAGCCAGGTGGGGGACTTGCGTAAATCCATCGATCCAGCCCAGAAAGAGCAACAGAGGCTCCCATAAACTTTAGAAACTCTCGACGATCCCAGTTCATCTCTCTATTGAAGCTCTTGATGAACTCGGTGAAAAGATAAGATCTGGTAAATCACTGGGGATGGGCCAGGCTTTCCCAGCATTGATAGAGCTCAGAGGTCTCTTCTTGCCAATATTTTGTGTTTCCAAAATCCGGAAAAGCCCGGGGAAAGCTTGGGTCGTCCCATCGATCGGCAATCCAAGAGCTGTAGTGAATAATGCGCAAAGCTCTGAGGAGCTCGATGAGGCGAAGTTCGGTGGGATCAAAGTCCTGAAACTGCTCATAGGCTTCTAGAAGAGTCTCGCGATCCTTGATCGCCATCTCATCTCGTCCGCGCACAATCATCCAAACATCCTGAACCGCAGGTGCCAAACACAGATCGTCAAAATCTAAAAAAAAGCAGCTCTCGCCCTGCCAAAGGGTGTTGCCTAAATGACAATCGCCATGCACTAAAAAATAGCGGGCCGAGGCAAGCAAGGGCTCGCCGAGTTGAATAATTTTTTCCACGATATCGGTGTAGTGAGCCTCAAGGCTGGGTGTTTCAAAAACTTTCTGCGACTTCAGATTTCTGAGGGGAACTCGAGCAAACTGGTCACAGTCGATGCGTTTTCGTGAGCTTCGAGTAATGGTCGATCCGATTCGATGAATGCGTCCTAAGTGACGACCCAAGACTCGTAGATGCGTGTCTGAGAGTTCATCTAAAAGACGCCCTCCGACGCTCGGAAAAACTGCAAAAAAAATCCCATCAGCCGTTTGGTCTAAAGCAATCGGAGCAATGGCGGGAATCTCGGCCTCGACTAAGCGATTCAAAAACTGATGTTCCTCCAGGACCTGCTTTTTACTCCAGCGACCCGGGCGATAGAACTTGGCGACAAAGCGCACTCGGTCTTCGAATTCGATTTGATAGACTCGATTCTCAAGACTGTTGAGGGCAAGCAAAGAGCCCGTCGCCCTGCGTCCCAGCTCTTTGCGGTTAAGCGCCCGCTCTACAGAATCAAGCACTTGATCGGAGTTGAGCTGATAAAATAAATGATCAACTCTCATGCGCCCTCTTTCAGGGAATCGATTTGAGAACTCAACTCCTCTTTTTTAGTCACCTGCTCTAAAAAAGCCGTTTCGAGTTCTGAGAGTTTTCGCTGTGCTAAGGAAAGCTCCTTTGAGATTTCAGCAGCTCGCGACCCCTGAGCTTTTGAAAGTTCGGCACCTTGCTCGGCCATTCGTGATTCAATGATTTTTATTTTTTTATCGAGATCGGACATTGTTTTCTCGCACTGTCGTCTCTCGGCTTCGAGCGATTTTATTTTCTCACGATGATAACTGAGGAGTGCTTTTGATTTAGGATCGATCAACTCTTCTTCTGAGGAGCTCGTGGATGGGCTGGGCACCGAGTCTGAACTTTCTAGCGATTCATGATCGAGATGTTGAGCTTTCTGAACTGCCCAAACATATTCTTCATAACTGCCCGGATAGAGCCTTAAACTGCCATTTCGCACCTCAAGAATTTTTGTAGCCACACGACGTACGAAGCCACGATCGTGAGAAACGAAGACGACGGTGCCGGAGTATTGCTCAAGCGCCTGGGTGAGGGCTTCTACCGTATAAAAGTCGAGATGGTTGGTGGGTTCATCCAAAAGAAGCAGAGGGCTTTTTTGAAGCAGGATCTGACCTAAAGCGACTCGTGCCTTCTCACCCCCCGAAAGAACAGAAATTTTCTTTTTTGCACTGTCTCCTGAAAATAGAAGAGCTCCTGCCAGGTCACTAATCTCCTGTTGTTTAATCTGAGTGTGAGCGACTCGAGAGAGTGCTGATAGTACCGTATCGTTAGGGTCGAGCTTTGAAGACACATGCTGAGCATAATACGAGCAAGTGACCTGATACCCCAACTGAAGCTGGCCAGACTTGAGAGGAAGCTCTTGAGCGAGCGACTTTAGAAAAGTCGATTTTCCTGCGCCATTATATCCCACGACTCCGATGCGATCCCCACGCTCGATATTGAGATTCACGCGATGAACAATACTTCTTTCGGGATAACCGAGGGTGGCATCTTTGATTTCGACGCAAAGTCGACCCGTCGGATGAGGATCTGGAATTCGAATCTTTGCCCCCACCGGGAGAGCCTTCAGCTCAATCGTTTCCATTTTGCTGAGTTGCTTGAGCCGACTTTGAACCTGACGGGCTTTAGAGGCCTTCGCTCCAAAGCGTGCCGCAAAATCGAGAACTTGTTTTTGGCGTGCCGCTTGAGAGGCTGCTGTTTTTTCAAGTTGCTCACGAAGCAAAGATTTCTGTTCAAAATAGTCATCGATATTGCCGCTATACTTTACGAATTCCCCATTTTCGATTTCGAGAATATGATCGGTCGTGCGTCGTAAGAACTCACGATCATGAGAAATCAAAAGAAAGGCGCCCTCGTAAGATTGCAAAAACTCTTCGAGTACCAAGAGCGTCTCTAAGTCTAAATAGTTTGTGGGTTCATCGAGCATCATCAGGTTGGGCTGCTCACCCAAGAGATGTAAAAGTTTGGCGCGCATTTTGTATCCGCCACTAAGACTTTTTAGGGGCGTGGCGAATTGAGCTTCTGTGAGACCGAGGCCTCGGCCCAAAGACTTTAGGTCCCAAATCGGCGTTTTTGTTCCTTGTGAAAGAAACTCTTCGATGCTCTGACTTTCATCCCAAGTGTCGTGTTGCTTTAAATAGCCTAGCGAAAGTTGGCGCGAGCGAACGACTTCTCCCGCGTCAAGCTCCATTTCACCTGCCAAGAGCTTAAACAAAGTGGTTTTGCCGGCACCATTTGGGCCGATAACTCCGACATGCTCATTTTCATTTATTGAAAAAGTGGCGTTTTCAAAAAGCGAACGAGAGCCAAAAGACTTGGATGCATTTTGTAACTGCAACAAATTATTCGGTGTCCGCATCCGCGCTAAGCTACAGAATTCGTGTAGTGATGGCCAAGCACTTAAACGAATCTTTATAGCCGCTGTCGGTGCTGATCATGATCTCGAGCCTCGGAGTGATACCACTGCAAACATCTTATTTGTTTGGGGACGAATTAGATTTGGCATATTGGGAGGGCTTGTGGTTTTCTCATTGAATGTCTTGGGTTGGTTGGGCTTTTACTCTTCTTGTCATAAACACTTCGCCGGATGTGCCGGATTCGAAAGAAGCGCCTCAAGAAGACGCTGAGCCGGCGAAAACCGGTCTCATCTACAAAAATCGCCCCTATGGTTTTGAGAGTATTTTTAATCCGATTACGGTGACTCTAAACGCGGGGATCGAGCAGATTCAGTTCAGCGGAGAGAGTCGAAAAATTTTTAAGTTCGATTACGGAACTTCCTTTCATAATGTAAATCGAAACGTTTTTAAGCCTTTCGGTCCCATTAATCGGCTCGGATGGGGCAGGTTTTTAAAGACCGAGATTTTTCCGATCAGTTGGACGAAAGATCGAGCTCAATGGGTTCCAAATTATCAGCTCCATTTGCTCGGTGGTGGTTGGACGGCGCGGGGACTTTTGGAGTGGTACGAATACCACGGCTTTCCGTATCCGTGGGTTTTTACCTTGGTGAACTATCAGATCTATCAGTGGTTCAATGAAATGTTTGAAAACGGCAAGCACAAGGGCGACAACACCGATGCAATTGCAGATATTTGGGTATTTAATACGGTCGGTCTTCTTTTGTTTATGAATGACTCCGTGACCCGATTTTTTTTAGAAGAATTGCATTTCGCTGAGTGGTCACCTCAGCCTTCTTTTAATGTTTTGGATGGAACACTTCAAAATAACAGTCAGCGATTCACGATGAAGTGGTTTAGCCCGTGGAGTGAGCGTGTGGGTTTGTTTTATCATTTCGGAACCACCGGAATGGCGGGACTCACTTTGCGAACCGACGAGCAGTATTCGATCTCGGCGGCCGGCGGTTTTCGCGCCCAAAGGCTAAAAACTTTGGATCAGAAAAAGAATGTCAAGACGGCGGACTTGGCCTGGACAGCGGGTTTGTTTTTAGATCGTAACAACACACCCTTGGTTTCGATTTTAGCGAGTGCCTTTTACGAAGATCTCGGCAGTATTAATATCTACCCCGGTATTTTAAAAATTGGGCCGCTTCAATTTGGTGCCTGGGCTACTCTTAAGACCAATTCACGGGTAGTGGTGGGGCTGACAACAGTTTATGCGCCTGGACTCGCGGTGGGACATCGAGAACGACTCAATAAGTAGTTGAATTGGGATGACAAATACGAACGGGCTTATTTAAGCCTAAGGCATGAAAAGTTTTTTCATTTATGCCCACTTTCTTTTTGTAATTTTTATTTTTACCTTTTCTGCCAACAGCCAGGCGCTTGCGTCGACGGTTCAGGGTGTGACGGTCGTTTACCAAGATGGCGCGCAATTCTTGAGAGGATATTTGGCTTATGATGCAGATCAGAGGGGAGCTCGTCCTGCAGTTTTTGTGGTTCATGAATGGAAAGGGCTCGATGACTATGCCAAGCAGCGAGCTCGCGAGTTGGCCGCCAAGGGCTATTTGGCCATGGCAGTCGATATCTACGGAGACGGCAAGCTTTTGAAGTCTACCGAGGAGGCGGCACAACTTTCGTCTGAGTTTAAGGCAAATCCAAAACTTCTGAGAGGACGGATGCAGGCCGCCTATGACTTTTTAAAAAAGAATTCTTTGTTTGATTCTAAAAGAGTGGCGGCGATTGGGTATTGTTTTGGCGGAACGACAGTTCTGGAGTGGGCGCGAGGAGGGGCGAGGATTGCGGGCGTTGTAAGTTTTCACGGAGGCTTAAAAGCGCCCGAGCCCGCGCGAGCTTCTCAAGTAAAAGCGCGAGTTTTGATTTTGCATGGGTCAGACGATCCTTATGTCCCTGATACAGAGGTCGCTGGTTTTGAGAACGAAATGCGTCAGGCGCGGGCAGATTGGCAGTTGGTCAAGTTTGGCGGCGCAGTTCATGGATTTTCGAGAAGTGATGCGGGTCGCAATGTGAAGTCGGGCTATGCTTATGATCAAAAAGCGGATCAACGCTCTTATGCGATGATGCTTAGCTTTTTCGATGAACTTTTTAACTAAGCGACTAAACTATTGGCGGGGAGCAGCAGACCAACTCTTTACTTTTGGAGAAATGAAGAGAGTCATCAGGGTGGCAGCAATCGCTACGAAGCCTACCACTTCGTAATTCTCGAGTCGCCCAGCCTCTTCGATAATCAAATGTGCTGAGAGCAGCGAAGCGAGTCCTGCTGCGAGCTGCTGAATAGCGGTATTGAGCGACATAAAAGAACCGCGGTATCGGGGATTAACTGCCGAGAGAACGAGGGTCATAGCGGGCACAAACCGCCCTCCCACAAAAACCATAAAGCTGGTGGTGATCAAAAGTAGGTACGGCAGAGGCGCTGGTCCGAGCTGGGTGACGAGCAGAAGAGGCGCGATCGAAATGAAAGCCAACACTTTAAAGACCTTCTGCGGTCCATAGCGATCCGAAAGTCGCCCAAACCACGGTGACGAGAAAAAAGTACAGATTCCTCCAAAAAAATAAATCCACGGTAATTGAGATTCAGGCAGCGCTGCATTGGCCACTAAACTCGGACTGATGAACGGAATCACGGTGAAGCCCGCAAACATCAAAAGTGTGGTCAATGAAAAGGCTATCCAGTGAGTTTTTTGAGTGATCACATACCGTAATGAGTTCATTCCTCCTGCTTCGCCCTCGGACGAAGCATTCGCACCCGGAAGCTTAAAGTAGGTTGCGATGAGGATGGGAAGAGAGAGCCCCGCGAGCAAGAGAAATGGAGCATGCCACTCAAACCCGGTGGCGAGAAAGAGTCCAAACGGAACGCCCACCACGGAAGCTACAGAAAAAGCACTCATCACCAAGCCGGTCGCTGTTCCTCGTCGCTTGATCTCAAAACAATCGGCAATGAAAGCAAAAATCAAAGCCTGTACAATTCCTCCAAAAGCGCCCGCCATGATGCGTGCTGCTAAGAAGGCCATATAATGGGGAGCCAAGGCACAGGCCAAAGTAGCGGCAATGTGTCCGGAGAAAGCAAACAGGAGTGAGCGTTTGCGATCAAATCGGTCCAGCAAAAAAACACCAATCAAGTTAGCGATCCCTGCACTGAAAGTATAAGAGGAAACTAGAAGGCCAAACTGAGTGGCGTTTACTTCGAGGTTTCTCATGAACTGAGGCCCCAGTGGCATGATGATCATGAAGTCCATGACGTGGGCAAAATGAATCGCTCCGAGAAGAAAAAGAATCCACTTTTCTCGGCTTGAAAATTTTGACGCAGACTGCATGAGCCTCCTTATGATGGTAGTTGTGAATTAAAGAGAGCAAGCCTTTTGTGTTGAGGTCGCGCTATGCGGTAGATTGGCTAAAATCAATCTGAACAATAGTCTTGTGGTCCTGACGCGTGATTCTAATCGGCCAGCGATACTTTTGGCAGAGAGCTTTTACCCAAGCTAAGCCCAAGCCACTGCCTCCTGATTTCGACTTGTTGAAGGGCTCCCCCCAGCGTCGCTGAATCTCTTCGGGAATCCCGGGGCCGAAATCCTCAATGGAGAGCCGACCTTGACGAAGTGAGATCAGGACGGGCTGATCTTCTGGTGAATATCGCAATGCATTTCGGATGAGGTTGCTGACGAGCTGATCCAAGTCGGAGGGATTTGCAAAAACTGTTTGAGAGTCTTCGAATTTCAGCTCGAGTCTCTCCCCACCTGGCAGACTTCGAATAGTCTCTACCACTCTGGGAAGCGCTTCATCGAGCCGAATCGCAAAGAGGGACGTATTGCTTAGGGGTTGATGTACGGATTCCGCAAATTGAAGGTATCGACGAACAAAATCGGAGAGTCGCGTG
>JBILFF010000053.1:0-14151 GCA_044351695.1 Bdellovibrionota bacterium | reverse complement strand
TTGCTCAACTGTCATTGCTCAACTGTCATTGCTCAACTGTCATTGCTCAACTGTCATTGCTCAACTGTCATTGCTCAACTGTCATTGCTCAACTGGGCCCGGGCCCAGTTGTTCCCTTTGGTGACTATTTTTGAAGTCAAAACTTTTTTGTTAATACCATACTGATGTATGGTATTAAGTGTTTATGACTCCGCTGCCGCCCCTTCATATTAAAGCTTTGGAACTCTCTGCAAACTATCGAAGTTGCGAGGCGGAGCTTTTGAATGTCTTGCAGGCGATCGATCAGGCAAAGGTTTATCTTGGGCTCGGATATCCATCGCTTTTTCAATATGCTGTTCAGGAACTTCAGCTGAGTGAATCTCAGGCCTATGCCATGATGACTGTATCTCGAAAGGCGAGAGAGATTCCTCGACTAAAAGAAGAGATTCAATCGGGAGCCTTGACGGTGAGTAAGGCGCGCCGAATTGTTCCTGTTTTAAAAGTCGAGAATCAAGACGAGTGGCTTGAAAAAGCCAAGCGTTTGCCAAAAGCTGAGCTGGAGAAAGCTGTGACGGCGGTGAATTCTGAAGCTTACAAACGACCCGAGCTTGTTCGAGCGCTGGGTCCCGATAAGGTGGGACTCAGATTAGAGATTCGAGAAACCACCATGAGAAAGTTTCGTCGAGCTCAAAACTTGCTGATGACCAAGAGGCGAAAGACATTGAATCTGGAGGAGTGTTTAGAGGAAGTTCTCGAGGTCTTTTTGAAGAAGAACGATCCGCTCCTATCGCCTACTCAAAGCCATGAGCGCGTAAGATTGCGGGCTGGAAGAAAACCGGTCGTTCGACGCATTCCAGTAGCAACAAAAAGAAAGATTCATCAAAAGGAGGGAGGAAGATGCTCCTATCGGGGCGCAGACGGCAGGCTTTGCGGAGCAGAAAGTTTTTTGCAAATTCATCATTTAAGACCTTGGGCTCAAGGAGGCACGCATGCCGTTGAGAATCTACAAATTCTTTGCAGTGCTCATCATCGGTGGCTGCACGATTGAAAACTCTTGCCTTGCCTTTGGTCGATCGTTAGCTTTTGACAATGGGGTTAGGGGGTTTTGCGAGCATTTTTTTCTTTGCACTCACTCAACAAGCAGGTTCATCGACGCCGCTGGATCCCGGAAGCCTTCTTTATTCCGCATTTTCAACGCGATGCAAAGCCGCGGGCCCCGAGACCAGTCGTGCTCTCGATGATACTCAATCGCTCGAAGCGGTTCTGATTCAAATCAAAGAAGATACAGCCTGTGCCGGCTTAAGTGGCTTGCTACAAGAAGTCATTCGCGATGAAGAGTTCTTTGATTTTTTTAAAAGAGGCCTTGATGGGGATGAGCTTTCGAGTTTGCATCAGTACGAGCGTCGTCTCAGCATTGCCTTGGCCTTGGCCACAGACTCCGCAACACGAAATAGCTTAGAGGGAGAATTGGCCAACATTCGACTTCAGATTGAGTTGATGCCGCTGGAGGATGAGCAAAGGCAGAGATACTATCGAGCTCGAAGTACGGGGCGCCTTTCTCTTTATCTCAACAAACTCAGCACAGCGCTTCCGAATTATCAGCTGTGCTTTCAGAGAAATCCCACCCTACCCGCGCAAATCGCCGGGCAGCTATTAGCAATTTCTGGAGGGTTTTTTGATCCGACCGCTCATTTGGCAGTGAGCCTTGCCGGAAGTTTGTTGAATTCTTTTTTTGAATACATCACCCAAATCTCTATTAATCGAAAAATAGCCGACTATCGAAAAACAACCATGCGCTTAGGCATCGCTTGTGCTCTCGAGGCACTTGAACAAAGCGTGTGTGACGTCGAAGATCAATTTAGGCTGGTGGATTATCTCATGGATGTTCAAGAGGATGAGGTTTTGGATTTGGCTTGGCAGGGGCGAGAGCTTTTGATTCACGATTATCCAATTTTAGAGCGCTTTTTGAATCTGATCGAGGCCGGAAGCGAGGCCCAGAGTGAAGAGCAGGGTGATCGACGAGCACGATTTTTTGAGAAAGAGGGAGAAAACCGCGCGGCACGAGAGCGAGTCATTTCTTTGATCAACGCAGCTTCGAGACGCTTAGAAAAATTTAGAAGTCGCGATCAAAGGCAAGATTTTCTAAATTCTTTAGTAGACGACATGGCCCAGGTGATGATGCGCGGAGGGGGTTTTAATGATGTGATTCCTGGGGAGGATTCCTATGCGGGCGGGAATCGAAAGATTTCTCGCGCCAAGATTTGGCTGCGTATTGGTCTGAAGGAGCCTCCCCTTCCGCCAGAGGTTTCGAACTATGATGAGCTCTTGCAGCGTATTGAGTCTGGCGAGGTTTATGCCGAAGTGGATGCCGTTCGTGCCAAAGACCCTCTCACCATTTTTAGATCTCATTTTGAGGTCATCAGCGAAGCGGCTCATGCTCAACTAGAAGTCGAACGCGTTGAAACCATTAACACTGACAAAGAAGGTGCTCTTGCCAGCTGGGCTCAAATCGGTATCAAACAGGACGATGCAGGCAGCGTCCTTGAAAAAATTGTCGCTTATTTGCAGGGCCTAGAAGAGCTGTGGGCTCAAAAGCCCGAGTGGTTTTCATCAGATTCGGCGCGAGAGGCTTTGCTTCAAAAAGTGCAAGATACCCGAAATCGCTTTCAAATGGTTTTAAAGTCTTTGTTTCAAGAAGGTAGTGTGGAAGAAAGATTGTCTAAAATCTTTCATGAGATGGAGCTTCAGGATCGCACCACTTTTATTAGCAATCGTCTGCGAGAGATTGTGGAGCAAGACTTAGTTTTGCAGGTTCGCTTTGGCAATCTTTTGCAGCAAGAGCCCTTAGTGCAGAGCTTGGTGACTCGCAGTACGAATAGTTTGCTCAGGAGCTTCTCGCCTGAAGGGGACTTAGCGAACGCCAAAACTCAGTTAGTAAGTATTTCAAACGATCTCGCGGGCGCGAGGCTGATCGGGCTAGCTAATATCAAACACTTCTTCAAACACTGGGGAGAGGATCTTTTGAATTCTTTAAGACATGTCAATGAGATTTGTGGGCCGAACTGCTTTAATTTGCCTCCACAGGATCCAGCGTGGGATGAGTTTCACCGACTTTGTTCTCTGGCCCTCAACTATCCGATGCTGAATGATCAGCGTGACGATCTCGCTAAAAAGATTTCGTCTCTCTGTCAGGGCTCTGAGTTTAAAATCTATCGCAACCGACGCGCTTCAGAAGTGATGAAGGATGATTCCGATGGGGAGTTGAGATTAGGCTGGGATCGGTTGAAGCCTGAGCCCGTCACCACCCGTATTTGCTCTTATCGGCGACTACAAAATCGAGCTGAGTTGGTAGAGATGTTACGCCGAAAGAGAAGCTTTGAGAATTAGACCCACCCAACTTTTTTGAGATCAGAGAGTTTGATCTAGGAAAGACTTAGCGCCCCTCATGACGCTTTAAAATTCTATTGATCGCTCCGCCGGATCGAATTTTGTTTCCTGTGCCGTCTGTCACCTCCATCCCGTAGATCGATTCTCTAAACAAGGTGTTGTGCTTATCGGCTCGCTGCGCGACTTTTTCAAGATCGGGTATGTTTTCGAGCTGGCCGATTTCTCCAAAGATTCGCCCCAAGCGAAAGTCTATCAAATCGGAGCGCTGATCATTGGCTTGGTTGAGGATTTCAACAAATTGATCATAGTGAACTGCTAGGACCTCGGGTCGATGAGCGCTTTGCATTTGAAAAGAGAAATACTCCAAAAATTTGCGAGTAAACTGAGTTTGACCACTCGTGGCGCTTACACTGCCGCGCGTTTCGAATCGTGTTTCGATCAAAAGACGAAGACTTTGCTCGGCATGCTTGTGAAGGAGTGAAAAATCTTTTTGTCGTTCTGCATATTTCATCTCTCGAACGAGGATTTCGGCCAGGGCCAATCGAGCAGAGTCTCGTATGCCTGCTGCACTTTTGTCGGAACTTTGCGATTCGATCAGTTGATTGAGATCATCAAAGCAATTCGACAGCCATCCCCTCTCTCCGACCACACGTAAAATAGAGTGGGCCATGGCACTCAGTCTTTCGTCCTGAACAGCGCGGACAGCCATGGCAGGTTCTCGACCCACCACGTCTCTAAACTGCCAATCGATCTCCCGAACAAAGAGATTGTATTTTTCAGGCTTTCTAAAAAGTAAAAAATATTGATGATAGATCGCCTCTCGAGATTCTTGCCATTCCGCGTCGCTGCTTAACTGGTCAGCAATCTCAACGGCGCGAACTGCATACAAGTGATTATGCGGAAAGTTCTGTAGGTACCTTGCAATGAGATCAAAAATTATTTTTTTGTCGAGCGTCTCCTCTAGGACAAGAATTTCAAGCTGGTTTAAGCCACTCGCTTGATTTTCTGAATCGAAGCTCAGTAATAATTTTTTGCTTTCTTCGAAGGTCGGCTTTTGCGCAGCGCTGAGCTTTTTGACTGCCTTTGTTGCCTTAGGCTGAGCGTGCAGACTTGGTGCGATCAGCAAAAAAAAGAAAATAGGTGTCATCGGGGTAAAAAGGGCTCTCATTTTTATAACTCCTACGCACTCTTGGCGGACGATTGGTCTAAAAAACCTGCCCTGGAGACGCAAGAAGCATGCCCAGTTAGCCCGCATGAAAACACTCGGCTTTTTTGACATATCGCCATAGGCTAAGCCCTATCCATGCCCCACCCGGACTCCTCGAGTTGGTTTACCTACCGTGTTCAAGCCAGTGAGTGCGACGCTTATCATCATCTCAATCACGCTTCGTGCTTTCAAATCCTCGAGAAGGCGCGTTGGAATTATTTAGCTCAAGGAAACAGACGCAAAGAAGATGTGATTGCTGAATCTTTGGTGCCCGTCATTATTCACATCGAAGCGGATTTTAGACGAGAGATTCGAGAAGGCGACCAGATTTCGATTTCGACGAGTGCCCTTTCGCTGAACCGACGCTTTTTTGAGATTCATCAAGAGGTTCTGCGAGGCGATCAAAGCTGTGTCCGTGCCCGCTTCAAACACGGACTCATCGATTTAGCGTCTCGAAGGCTTGTCGAAATCCCGTCTTCTTGGGCGAGTATCTTTGCCTAAATTTTACGGCTTTGATTTTTTGAGCGCCTCAGCGCAAGGGCCTTCTCCATTCTGCTCCGTCATGTATGAAGTGGCACTTGAAGGACCCTGAGTAAACACTCGACGCAGAGTTCGTACGATGGCTGAAGCCACTGGCGTTTCGCCATCAAAACCTAAACGCTCGGGCCATTTGGCCTGAAAAAATTTTTCGATCTGCTGGCGGTTGCGGAGCTCTTTCAAGAAAATCAAAAGACTAGACACGCTTTGATCAGGAAGACTGGGCTGGACCGCGCTCGAGTTTTTGGTGGCTTCTTCCCAAATATAAATATGTTGGCTGCTCACCTTATTGATTAGATAGCCCATGAGAAGTGCGACCGCTCGATAGGGCTCTTTTTTAGAAATCCTCTGGCAGTGCCAAAGAAAAGCGTCTTCAAAACCCACGATATGTCGAGTGGTCGAGCCTCCCGATTGGGGGTTCACGAATTGACTCCAAAGCTCATCGAGCAGCATCAAAGCTCTGGCACGCTTAAACTGCTCATAGATCTCGCTCCAAGCTTTTTGATCAAGAGCCACTTTAGGGGACTGAGTGTCGTGGGCCCGACGGGGTGTCAGAGGCCAGAGGGTGATGGATTTGACTTTTAAAGCCAGCAGAATGTCACTGCGGTGAATGGGGCGATTCTTTGAAAAAAAGCTCTCAGGAGCTCTGCCGATTTGTCGATAAAAATCGTAAACGACTAAGAGTTCGTCCACGCTTATTTTTTTGTCGAGGTATACTTGGCGTGCCGCTTGGACCGGATGATAACTTACTCGGCCTCGTCGAAGATCGTCTTCTAAGCTCATCCATTGGCGGCGTGGAGGCTCCATTTGTACGTGGACGCGACTCACGAAGTCCGAAAATCCAAACAGATCATAATCGTCGAGAATTTGATCACGCGTCACGAAACCGGACGATCCATTCTTGAGAGCATGCGCAAGGCGATTCAGAACTTCGGGGTCTGAAATAAAGCGTTTGAAGACCGCAAAAAGTGTTTGATGGTACTGACGTTGTTGGTGGGGCTGTGTCGAAAATTGAAGCCAGGGAGCTTTGGGCTCAGCCACGAGCTCGGCGTGGCACACACCGAGGCAGAAAAGAGCCATCGAAACCATCAAGATGTTTCTGATATATTTCATGGAGCCAGATACTTTCATGCCCCGAGCCGGTAACTTAATTCAGAAAAAAGATAAAGGAGCTCTGCATCTCTAAAAGGGGGTCATTCCTCGGCTCATCCCTCTTGAGTGTGGGTCGTAGAAAATGGTGGGCAGTATAGGATTCGAACCTATGACATCCACCTTGTAAGGGTGGCGCTCTACCAACTGAGCTAACTGCCCTCGTTTCAAACGACAGTCCACAGATGTAGCCAAGGACGCCAATTTTTGAAAAGCATTAAATTCCTTAGATTTTCGAGCCCGATTTCGTGAATAGTCTTTGAAGATGGCAAAAAAAGCTTTTCGTGTCTTTGGGGCCTTGTGGGCAGGGGCCGTAGTTCTAGCGAGTTGTGCGACCCGCTCCCCTGAAACTCATGAGCCCAAAGCTCTTTTGTGGGAGTTGGAGGGGCCCTTTTTTGTTGGAAGCCCAGAAATTCTGAGAGATCTCACCGATGCTCAGACTGCTCTGATGAGCGATTTAAAGCCCTCCCGATCTTTTCATTCGGCTAATGCCCATGGGCAAGTGAAGATTCCCGATGTTTTTTCATCGGGCAGTTTGCAAGAGTCCTGGTGGGCCTGGACCGCCAAGACCACTCTGGAAGTTGAAAAAGAGACTGTCTATGAGCTTCGCACTCAGCAGGTTCAACAAGTTCAGCTCGCACAAGAGTTACGTCGACCGCACTCGCCGAGCTCTTCGGGATTTGTTTTTCTGAAGGCCGGCCTCAATCGAGTTCAGCTTCAGATTCAGGGATTAAGGCCCAGCGCTTTTACTTTTGAACTCCGACCCGTTTCGGCGGAGCTTCTGGTGCGAGATGAGGGTGATGAGGATGTCAGAGGCTTGCCCGGTTCAAAAAAAAGAGTTCGCGCCTCTTGGATTCTGAATGCGAGTGCAATCGATCAAGCAACGGATTCGCTTTCAACGCGGTATCCTGATCGACTCTGGACCGACTTACCGCCGCGACTGAAGCCGTTTGAGATTCTTCGTTTGGCTTACGAAGATCAGGCTCCGCCAGTCGTTATGGGCCTGCATCGGGTGGGTTTTCGATCTCGCTTGGACGGGGCTCCTCAGACGTTTAGCGTTCTTTGGCCTAAGAACTTTGATCCTCAAAAAAAATATGCGGCTATTTTGGCGCTTCATGGCGCACGAGTGGAGGCGCATGAGCATCTATCGACCTTCGAAGCCAAAGATTGGGCTTTCGTCATTGCTCCCAATAATCGAGGATCGCTCGGGCTTGGATGGAATGATCTGGGCCGGCGAGATGCGCTTGAGGTTTTGGATCTCTGTCTCAAGCATCTTCCGATCGACTCCGAAAAGATTTATTTGAGTGGCCACTCGATGGGAGCCCAGGGTGCCCTGCACTTGGCGATTCATCACCCCGATCGATTTGCCGCACTGAGTTTGCAGGCTCCCTGGATCGAGCCCGATACTTACGTGCCTACCAATTGGTCGCTGTCGAGCCTCTCATCGGGCCCCAATTTGAGGCGACTTCGAGATCGGATGAATGGCGGGTATCGACACTTTCATTTACTAAAAAATATACGGTCTCTGCCCACTTTGATTAGTTTTGCTCAAGGCGATTCGGTGGTCTCACCGGTTCAGGGGCGATTTTTGGCGATGAGGCTTAAGGAGCTCGGCGCTCAGGTTGAGCTCATGGAGCACTCTTCGTCCGAGCACTTTTGTGGAAGGGCCCATCCAGAAGAGCGTTTTGAGTGTACCGACTTTTTGTATCAAGAGGAGTTCTTTAAAAAGCATTCGCAAAGAAAGAGCCCCCAAGATTTTGAGTATGATTTTTATGATTCCTCGATGCTAGGCCCGGTTTTTGGATTTTCGGAGATTGTTCAGAGTCGCAAGCAGGATCTCAGCCAAATCAAAATGACCTGTCGCAGTGGACGCTGTTCTTTTAAAACAGAAAATGTCGAGAGCTTAAAATGGAACGCGAGCACTTCGCAGAACATGATTTGGGAGAATCCGTCGCAGCGGGAGACCTTCTCAAAGCCTGCCCTCACTTGGCGAAGCTTTTTTGCCGCGCCCTTTGACCTCTTAGTTTTGAACCCCAAAGCACATTCTCTCGCTCTTTGGATTCAAGCGGCGGTTCTCCATTCTTCGGGAGCATCTCCTCGTTTAATTTCATGGGAGGAGTTTTTAGCCTCTGATCGTTCCGCTCTGATTTTGGCGGAAAGCGGTGATCCGCGGCTGAGCTCTCTTTTAAAGTCTCTGAGTATCGATCAAAGAGAGGCCCAGATTGGTAGTCACTCGATGAGATTGCCCGATGCTTTTGGAGCTCTTGTTTTACAAAAAGACTTTAAAAAGCCAGACCGGCACTTAGGCTTTGTTTTAAGCTCCCAATCGATGGATGTTTTAGAGCTTCGACGCTTTCAGCAGTTCTGGAGTCGAGGGGGGCTGGGATTGCCGGACTTTGTTTTCTTTGATCAAAAAATTGGTCAAAGAGAATGGGACTCTTTTTGGAGTGCAGGAATGTTCTCGTCCCAGTGGGAAGTTCAGTCACGCGATCTTTATTTAAGAAACTAAACTTGTGTAAAGTATTCTAGAGTTGGCTTTTGCGCCGCTCTCCTAAAGGCTTTGAGGAGTCTCGTGAGCGATGGGAGACGACCACTTGATTCCAGGCTGCCAAAAGAGCGTCCATTTCTGTGCTTAGCCCGCTCCTTGCGGCCAGACTCTCGTGCAATTAGATTCATCGCGTCACGAATAATCAGCAAGCGAACTTGATCTGGAAATTTTTGGACAGCTTGTTGGGCAGCCTCAAGGGCTAGTGCTGTTTTTCTGGATCGGTCGAGAAACAAAATATAATCGACGAGGATTTCAGGAGATTGAGGATACTTCGCGAGTAGTCCCAAATACTCTTGATGGGCTGCTGCAAAGTCAGAAATTCCAAACAAGCGTTTCGAGTCACGAAGCTCGTCTCGACCGGGTCGGTACGTGGCAGCAACTTTTTCACTCGCTCGATAACGCTCTTCTAAAAGGGCGATAGGCGAGGCGTCCACTTGAACTGTTGAAAAAGAAAGAGCAAAAAGTGCAGCTGTTATCATCAATCAATCCCCTTTTTTCAATTATGCCATCAATACTTGTTAAAAATCTACGGCGACTCGTCGAGCATCAGATCTCTGACTTTCTTTCGGATCGTGCTTAAATTTTTCTGCGATGTAAATTTTAGTTCCACCCGACGATTTTGACGGCGAGCTTCATCGGAATCTCCTAGCATTCTTGGCTCGCTGAAGCTTTTCCCGACGCTCGCGACATCGGCCGGCGGCACTCCTCCAGCCACCAAGATTTCTCTCACTGCCTCGGCTCGGCGCCTCGACAAGTCTAAGTTATACTCATAGCTCCCCAGGTGGTCGGTGTGCCCGATCACTTCGAGTTTAGCCCATAGCGAATGATTCTTTGCCAAAAAATCGCCGAGCTCGATGAGCTTGGCTTGAGATTCTGGGCGTATTTGAGCGCTATTGACATCAAAAAAGATAACATCGCTGTTAAAAGAAATACGTTGCTGGCCGCTTTCTTTTTCAGATCGAGAAAGCTCAAAATGGTCGTCCCGGGAGCTTTGACCGAAGTTCCAACCCACCTGCAGGCCGCCTCCGATTAGCCAGATCTGACGATCAGGAATGCTTAGGTCGGTGAGAGTCTGAACCTGAAGACGTATGGGAAAGCGAAAATCCCAGCGGTAAACAAAGGTCGGGCCGATGAGAAAGTTGATCTTCTCAGCCGAGTCAATGGTGCTAAAACTCACATTGGGTCCCGCAAGAATTTGAAAGACAGGTCCCAGCTCAAAGTGATTCCAGCGGTATCGGCCACTCAGTTCGGTCAAGAAAGCACGTGTTCTTATCTTCTCGCCGACCACCGGGGGATTTGCGCCGGCCTTCTCCATTTGATTCAAAAACCAGCCCACACCCAAGTCGAGACTCATTTTCTCTAAACGCAAGTTCGCCAAGAGTTTCGTAGAAATTTGAAAACCGTCCTTATCGAGTTCTCCCGCTCGGTCAGACTGAAGAAGAGAGTAATAGGCATCAATCCCGGCAAAAAGGCTGATGGGGTGCCGATCTGAATCCGCAGGAGATGCGCTCAGCAAAAGAGCGAAGAGAGCGATCATCTAGCGATTGCCTTCGGGTTCCACGGGCTGAAGGTTAATGAGTTTATTAAAAGACATTCCATTGAGAGTCCGGACATGCACTAAAAAACGTCCCGATCCCACAGTCTCAGGGATTTCAATTTCATGCTCGAAGTCTCTAGGCTCTGTCTCTTTTTCTGCGTCACAGTCCCGCGCGTTCATTTTTTCCATTACAGGAAGAATTTCAATCAAAAAAGGCCGGCTTTCTCGGATCAGCGGAATGGGCTGTTGATCCACGAATCGGTAGCATGCTGAAGGAAAGTACCCTTGCAAAATCAGAATTCTCGATTTTAGCTTTTGCGTGCCTCGATCAAATTCGTATCGGATTCGCAGAGAGTCTACAGGCGCGTAAAGATAATCGTCTCTCTGGCTTTTGTTTCTGGCCTCCTGAATGATCAAAGAGCCAAATTTTTTGCTGCCCGCTTTTATGGAATAGCCCTCTTCGCTCGCCTTCAACTGTCCTAACTTCACAGGAATCGCAAACGGAGTGATGACCGATGCCGATAGACCACTAAATCTCCGTGCAAAAAGCTCGAGATCAAAGCTTGCGTTTTCTCGCTTGGTTTTAACCTCAACGACTTGCCAGCCTGCATCAGGAAAACTCCCCACAACAATCACTTCAACCTCATCATTGTCATCGAAACCTGTAGGCAGAAACACGTCGGAGATCTCGTAAGAGACCAACTCCGAAACTGGACCCTGAGGATCGGGACTTTCGAATTGAAATGTGGTTCCGAGCACACTAAAAATGAGAAGACTTGAAATCATCCACCAACCTCCACGGGCCTAATCTGGCACGGGCTCAGCTCTTTTGTCATGATGAATTTTGAAGCGGATTAACGGGCATTCACCAGCGAGATAAAGAAGTTCAGCTCCTTACGAGGAAAGGAATCGCTCTCCGTTACGCTCCCAGTAATGGGGTTATCGTAAGTGACTCCGGTTGAGTCTTCTCGGTTAGACTTAAGAACGATGCGCGGACTTACTCCTCGGATATCTTCGAGTCCGTTGTTCATCTGGTTGGTGGTAAACTGCATGGTGCGGTTATGCGCGATCGCGGCTGCGGTGGTCAGTGTCATCGGAAAGAGCTGTAGATTTTCAACGCGAGGCTGCACAAGCACCCAATCTTGATAACCACTCAGGTCGGATCCTTCGGGCCGAATTTCTCGACGCCAAAGCCCCTCGTCCGTAGAGCTTACAGCGTACTCGACCAATTTGACCGAATAGATCCGAGCCGCTGAAGAGTAGCCCGCGATACCCAGGCCATTGGCGGAGTTAAATGGAGAGTTGGTGCTCGAGAGCTCCACCCGCAAAGCCCCTCCAGCCGCAACATCGGCCGCGGGTGTGTTGGTCACCTGAAAGAGTTGAGAGAACACAGCACCGCCGACTGTTTCGACCAAAATATAAAGCCGGCCCTGAATCAGCTCCCCTGCGCAGGCCGTGGCATTCGCCCAAAGCACCTCCTGTGTCAGCGAAGGATTGTTGGCTTGAGCTCGGTCAAGCGGGCACTCGATGTCGGCATCGTACTGCAGCAGTCGAACGGCATCATTATCGTCGGTCAGCGAGTTTGAGGGATCCTCGATATTGGCAGGTGTTTCAAAATCGACCATCGCACTCACGTCTTCTTGCGAAACGCCGGGCAAAGGAATCACACCCCCTCTGACAACCACCTCATCGCAGTCCAGTGTCACCGCGGCGCTTAAGGGGTTGTTGTCGCACGAGGGATTTAAGAAAACCGATTGCATGATTTCTTCTGAAAGCAGTTTGCTGGTCATCAGAGATTCGCTTTCTAGCAAACTGGATCTTTCACCGGAGGCCAGATTTTCGGACGACTTTCTAAAATAACTCGTCAAAATCAGGCCCAAAGACGAAATCAAAAGAAGTCCAATCATCAGCTCGATCAAAGTAAAGCCAGCTTTCGAATGAAGACCTCTCACGATTTTATTATTCTAACACGGGCTTAGGATTTGCGAATACTCGGGCTGCTTGCACGATTGCCGCCCTCCAGGAGCCGGTTGAGAATATCTTCACGGCGCCGCTCCAAAGGCCAAGGCTCGCACTCTCGCATGTGCTTGAGCAAATCAATCGCGCGCAGCAAGCTTATCCGTAGATTTCTGGCATGCGCCATTTTATCACTTGAAGGGCTTTGGAGAGCGCGATGATCCCAGTGGTTGAGGCTTAAAAAATCATTGGCAATCAACAAAATAGGGGTTTCAGCAGATAAGCCGAGCGTCTCTCGAAGGCTGTCGGCGGTATTGAGGTGCTGCCGACGGATCTCTTCGGAAGAGCTGCAGCTCAGCAAAAGCGCGAACGGACACCCTTGAGGACCTTGAATGTTCCAAGCTGAAAATCCCTCTGGGACCGAGCATTTTTGAATATTCAAGCCATAGTGCCGATTAAAAATTTGCTGCAGCAGATTTTCAAGTTCATTGTCCTGCGAGATCAAAAGCTTCTTCCAACTTTCAAGTCGTTTGATCTCCCCTTCGAGCTCTGTGATTTTCTTCAGTTGCTCTTCTTTCATTAATCGGAGCTGCTTTTCTGATTCAAACTCAAAATGGGAGAGCCAGCTCGGCAGCTCCGAGCTTTGTCCTGATGAACTCCTTTGAGCTCGATCGGCAAGTATGGAGTCTGCTAGGCACTGAATCACGTCGGAGATCGGCTGAGTTTTTGGAACAGTTTTAAAATGCGGCAGAAAATAAATCTTTTTTTCAAATGAAAAAGCAAAGCTTCCATTCCAAAAGCCAGCGATTTCTTCGATTCCCGGATCGGCGGGTAAAACGAACTGCGTCTGAGGAGAGGCGTAGCGCTTAAAAAAGTCTTCAAAGTGAGTCGACTGATTGGTGAGCAACGGACGAGCATTCACTAAACTTCGCTGAACATTCAATCCATTCAAAAGACGCTTAGCAAGATCTGTGTCGTTTACGATTGTGGCTCGAGAAGACTCATTCACTCGATCCACGATACTGTCGACGGTGCAGCAGACCCATCCCCCACGCTCAAGGATCTGATTGATTCGTGATTCTACGTGAAAAATGTTTTCTGTTTCACTCTCTACAATGATTCTCTCGATATCTCGATCGGGCTGAATTCTGTGCCGTTCAAAAACCCCCGATGGAAAAATAAGTCCGTCGTATTGCAGACCACTACTTAAAAACTCCGCTTTGGTTAAAAAATCTACTCGGTAAATCTTTTGATCGAGCGATTTCGGACGCAGCGAATAGCCGAACTGATCGTAAGCGATCGCGCAAACCGTGAACTGACGCATGGCCGCCCTTCCTGCCCTCTAGGATATCACCGAAAGCCAACGCTTGAATAAGGTGACTGAAATCGGGGGCTTTGCTCGAGAAGTCGGCGCCACTCTTCGGGTGTTCCTCCCAAAAGAAAAAAGTAGGCAGGATTTAAATGCACATGAAAGATGGCGGGAGCGCTCGGATTTAAAATAGGAGCGTCATAAACCAAGGTGCGTCCCTCATTGGTAAATTCCATAGTTCCCCCAAAAGGGCCCCCTTTTTTTATCAGCGGAGAGTTGCCCGAAATGATCATCTCGGTTCCAAAGCAGAGCAATGAGTTTTGAACGCCTGTACGAGTGGTGATCAGAACGTTTTTTTGAGTTTCTTGATCATAAAAGCAAGAATCAGGATTGTTTGGGTGGCTTGCCTCTTCAATCTTCTTTCGCTCCTCAGCAGCGATCTTTGGCCACTCTGAAAAGGCTGCCTTTACGAAGCGATCTCGTGGCTCGGTATTAGCTGCTAAAAACTTTTGGAGCTCCTCCAGGTATTTGATTTCTCGCTC
>JBILFF010000052.1:0-14174 GCA_044351695.1 Bdellovibrionota bacterium | reverse complement strand
CGCCCTCTTGGCAGCCCGTATAGTTGGCGAGGTCGGTCGGAATCAACAGCTCTTCAGTCACTTCACCTCGTCCTTCGGGGTCCAGATCGACTCGATCAGCCCAGTCCTCTACTGCTTCTTGCAAGGCATTGGCATCTTCATTGCAGCTTGGGCTCCAGCAGTTATGCCCCCCACGCACTTTGTTCACCAAAACGGAATTCGATGCCTGGTAGAGGTTCACCAGATTCGAGATCACAATAGCCTGATGACTAGAGACGATTTGTTGAGGAACAGCAATCAAAGGCGCTTGCTCCTCAGCATGACACTGAGAGCACTGAGCCATGAGGATCGGATAAAGCGTATCTCGAAAAGCTTTTTGGCTCAGTGTGAGCTCTGATCCGTCTACTTTTTTGGCCTGTCTTGCGCCTCCTCCAATTTGATTCAGACAAGCGCTCAGAAGGCCCGCGAGACTGAGGCATAAAATACTGAAGAGGCAATTCCGCACTGAGTGAGAAGGTGCAAAATCGATTCCAGACCAGAGCTCTTTTAACAGCAGCTCACAGCTGAAAGGCTCGGCTCCCTGAAGCGTTTTGCGAGGGTTTTCATGTCAAAATAGGGCACAAAAGAGACCATAGACAGAGGCGGTCAGTGCTTCTTCCAACCTTGAAATTCGAGATCGATCAGGTGCTCTTGACAGTCTTTAAGACTCAAAAAATAAGTCTCAAGACCGGTAGGCCCCATCTCGATTTGAATTCGTGTCGGACTTTCGCTGCGAACTTTTTCATTCTGACGAGCTTGCTGAATGCTTTTTTTTGCCTGTTCTGGATCAAAGACGGCAACGCAAGCACTAAAAAATTTAAGTCGAGGCTCAAGCATCACGGGCGAAAAGAGGGGCTGAGTCTCGTCAAAAACTCGTGATCGGCAGGCACTCCAACTGAGCGCGCTAAGTCCCAAACAAATGATTAAAAAGAAGATGCGCCACTCGCTGCTCCTCCGAATTAAAAATTGAACGACCCGCAGTGACTTCGGTGTATCGATTCTCCTCACCATATAAAGCTAAAACATTCATGGCCAAAAAGGCAGCAGAAAGACTCGGTGTGTCCCAGAATACCGAGGAGTTGGGTACGACGTTACCGTTATTGCCATAGTGGCCCAGCTGTCTTTTGGGCAGATTCCCTGGAGATACCTGCGGATTGCTTCGAAACAAATTCGAGCCGATGCCACCGGGGAGATTTGATTTCACGATTTTAGGGGAATACAAGAGGACGCCCATAGCACTTTCATCCATATCGCCAGCGGCGCCGTTAAGCGGGGTGCTAAATCCGTTCGCGTCAAAATTATAGGATCGACCGGAGCCCGCCATCGATCCATCGGTGTTAAACACAATGAGTAAGCTTTGCTGCTGAGTCTCTGGTCGAAGTGCATTTCGAATTTCAAAGTAGCGAATGGCAGATCCGATCATCTCTCCGATTTTTTTTAGTTCCTGGGAGGGAAGAATGGCGGGGTTCGGACCATGACAGTCGCCGTTGCCTTTTTGAACACCCGCTACACCAGAGAAGCCTTCGTAGAGAGTTCGAGCGACAATCGCTGTTTCGCGAAGATGCTTCTCAAGCCCATTAAAAGAAGCGAGATCGGTGAATCCGAAAGCGGAGGCTAGGTGAGAATCTGAAGCGGGGTTCTCCGGCATGATTTGATCGGAATCGAATTTCGAGGGGCGTGAGACGGAATCTAAAATGCCACAGCGAACCAGCGTCGCTACCTGCTGATTAAAGTCTAAGTGACTAAACTCCTGCAGGGCGCTGTCGCTCATCGTTTTAATAGCTTGTAGCGTTTTCTCGGCTGCACGTCGGCCTCGATGGGGGTCGTCTTCAGTGCCTGCAAAAATAGTTTGAAGTCTCGCGTTTCCCGAAAGAGCGCGAGCTTGTGAAATGGAGGTCACTGCCAGATTACCCTGAATTCCGGCCGGGAGGCTGCGCATCTCGGTGTGGTAATAGTGCCCGATACTTCCTGCCAGTGAACCTGAAAAGCCATAGTGAACCATGGCTAAATGTGAAGCCATCGCATTGTTGGGCGTATCGGATTGAGAGCGACACGGAAAAAACGCACCATCGATCTTTTCTCGAACGCTAAGATTTGGCAGCCGAGAGACGATCCCTTCATACATTCCAGATGCTGGATGAAAAGCGAGCCCCAGGTCGCGGTGGATGTTTTCTCGCACACTTTGATTGGCTTGAGAGGAGCCTGCATTGTTGTAAGAAGAAGATCCTAAAAAAAGACCGTGGCGGTAGTAGGCATCGCCCGAAAGAAAATCAAATTGTCCCCCAGGACCGCCATGCACAACGTCCCAAGAAAAAGGAATTCCCCCTGCGACAGAGATGTACAAAATCTTAAGCTCTTTGATTTCTGGAGATTTAGAAGCGCAAAGATCTTGAGAATAAACTCTTCGAGAGGCGAGACTCAGCACAGAGGGCAGCACGGCAAACGACAAAGAGGCATTCATCGCATGAGAGAGAAACTGTCGCCGGGTTTGAAGCCGATGGTGAGAGTCGGGCTTTCGAATCCAACCTAATCCAAATTTTTTATCCCAGAAGCATTGATCTTCGATGAATTTTTTTTGTTGTTTGGGATCTAGCTCATCACTCATCGATTGATCTCCTTAATTCAAGCTCAAGCGGGGCGAGGCAAGTGCCGCCACACACAAATGCTTTAAAATTCTTCGCGTATCGGCTTCTGAGTTCTCATTGGATAGCAACTCGGCTCGAAGATCATTCATCAGTTGCATCATGACGCTGACTTCGGCTTCATGATTTTTAATATCAAAAGCGGCGGAGGCCGAAAAAGCGCTCAAGAAAAACTCTGCCCACACTCTTTTTTGATCATCGTTAGAAAAAAGATTTGCTGGCGTTTTTGGACCGCTGAAGGTGAGTAGTTCTGTGCCCTCAAAAAAACGGTTACGATGAGTGGCGACGTCCAGAAGGACCGTGCAGAACTCTGCTGCCAGATTGGCGATGGCATTAAAGTGCGAGGCAGAGAGCTTTGAAGCTTCACTCGATTGAGGCAGAGTAGGACTTTGTTGGTTGAAGTAGTTTTGAAGTCCTTGGTGATTGTCGATGCCCGTCAGTTTTTTCATACTTTCAAAAAGCTGGCTCGACGATAGAGCTCCTCGTCCTTGCCGTCCATAATCGCGCTCGGGATCGGTTTCGCTCGGAACTACGGGTTTCGAATCCTTGGGCGTGCTCGGCGGGGTATAACCTGACTGGCAAGCTGCCAGCGCCATCGCCGCAAAGCTACTCAACAAGAGGCGTCTCATCGGTTATCTCCTTTTCCAAAGCAGGTGCGCGAGACGGCAGCAAACAGGCCACGTAGGTTATAAGGAATGGAGGCTTGCTGCGCTTGGAAAGCTGAGAAACCCATTTCGAATTCTCGAGCGATCTCTGTGAGCTTTTGATCTTCGGCAGGGGTGCTCTCTCGAAGGCAGATCGTTTGAAACGCCAAATGTGCCATGCGCTGAGAGAAGGCCTCGGTGTGTGCGAGTACGCGCATTAAAGAGTTTAAACCCTCGCCCTCGGTAAAGGAGCTCAAGCCCGGAGGTAAGCGCCAACCCAAGAACGAATTGCGTCCCACAGTGGCGAGATTCCACCATTTGTTTCTGTCGGCGAGTTGCAGGAGTCTTGGATTGAAAGCGTTTGGATTCACGCAGCTCGGAGCGGTGGGGTTCACACAACCCCTAAAGAGTTTATCCTCATTACTGCCACTGCTAGGAAACTCTGGCCGAAATCGCATAAAGCCCTCCTCGCCGCCCACATAATCGAGATGATTCGCGGCGTTGGCCATCGCATCCATTTTGTTGTGACAGCCCGCGCAGGTGGCATTGGCGATTAAGTCTTGTCTGACATATTGCCCTGGAACATTGGGGTCATGAAGCTGCTCCATCGAGTAGCCGAGCCAATTCTGAAAAGTGAGCGAGATACTGCGACGATTGGTTCCGCCCTCAAAATAAGCGCGTCCTCCGATCAGCGTGGTGAAGAGGCCGGCCACATCTTCGATCCAGCCACTGCTCCCCTGGGGAGTATCGAAACTTCCGTTTTGAATACTTCGTGTCAGCGATAAAAAGTCTGTCTGGCGAATTCTCTGAAGCTTTGCGGGCCAATCAGAAATTCGGTACAAGTCGACGTAGTGTAGAATGTCTCCCTCCTCTAGGCGGTAGCTGCGACCATCTTGTTCTTGGCGCCCCAGTGGACGCACGCTTCCGAGGGCTGGCGGCTTACTCACTTGCTCGGTCCAGCGATGACAAACTCCCCAGGTGAGCTGAGGATTGTTTTCGTTGTTGTTTCCGGCCGAGCGTTCGCGAAACCAGGGAGCTTCAGGGCCTCGCATTTGGCCCGCGTAGGCAGGAATACTTCGTATGACTCCAAATTCATCCAAAGCCGAAAACTCTGGAAGAGAGGGACGAAATCCATTGTCGGCAGCTTCAATGCTGTAACCATCGAGATGGGGCTGAAAGGCCTGAGCGCCCTCACCGGCCGTATCCTCTGGAGCTCGCCTCCACGTCAGATCACTCAGGACTCGATCGGCGGCACTCTGGGGTCTCGCGCGTGTTCGAAGATTGAGCGGACATCGATCAACAGTGTCATCAGCGTTTGCAAGCGGCGGCACAATCGAGACGCTATACGTACTTAAACTCGGCTCCGCCGTGTAAAGAACATCTCCGTAAAGCGCTTCTCTGAAATCTTCATTATTTCGGACAATCCCTACTAAAGTGGTGTTGTAGTCGGTTGGCCTTTCATCAATCCGACCTGTGGTGTTGCTGAACGGAGAAAAAGCCCTGATCAAAGTCGTTTTGTAAAAACTGTGCTCGTCCATGGCTGCGAAAACAGTGGGCACCGGATCTCCCGCTCGCATCGCGGCGATGAGCGAGGGAAGGAGAGTGGAGGTCGGAGGAACTCCGGCAATCCTTTGATATAAGCGAATGCTTTGATCGCGAGCAGCGGCTTCGCTCAGCGAATCTGCGTGCACCGATGAAAAAAAAGCAGAGGCCCAAAGGGTAGCGCCTATAACCGATGCGGCCCGAGCGTGGATGCTAAAACGGAGCTCCATTCCACTCTGGAGCTGCAAAGCGCACACCAGCAGAAGGAGTGGCTAACTATTTAGATTCTGGAGGGATTATTTGAGGGCCGAAACGGTCATGAAAAAATTTCTTAAAAATGGAGGAAAATACGCGGCATTTTTGCCAGAGCTTTCAGAAACTTAGAGAAGCCGATATTCTAACAGGGTGCGGGCAGTTTGTTGTTTCTTTCAGATTTTTAATCGATTTGCATTTCGTCTGTCTCTGGCGGCACTCATGGTTTTCATCTGTTTCTCAAACACCATAAAAGCGTATCAGGATCCGGCCTCGCGCGTGGCGGCTACCTGTAGTTCTTGTCATAACAGCAGCGCGGGTTTGAGTTCTTTTTTGACGAGTTCGTTTTCAAACACAACAGATCTTGAACCCAACACGACCTATCGTCTCACGCTAAGTTTGCCAGCGCAGAACGATCAATGGGGGGTCAGCGTCGATGTGGATGAAGTGATTGATGGAGTGACGCAGTCTCAGAATGACGGTGCGTTCGTGATTGCTCTCGATAATCCGACCATGATCAGTTCGATCGACTATGTGCCGGGCTCGCCTGCAAGCCTCACCCGCGAAGTGGGTGCGGGTGCATCTCTGGGCTCTCTATCCACCACCTTTCAATCGAGCGCCCCCTTGGTTCAAGATTTTTTTTGGCGGTCGCCTGCAGCGAACTCGGCCTTAGACGGTGTTCGCTTTCGGGTTCAGGTGGTGGCGGGATCTGCGAATGGATCGACTAAGCCCCATGCGCTGCAAACGATCACTCTGGGAGTGGTGAACTCCGGTGGGGATGACGATGATGACGGCGATGATAATGGCGGTCCTCCCGTCGATGAGTCTGAGATCGATAGTCAATCAACCGGTTCGGGTGGAGGTTTTGGCGGCACTTTCGGATGCGCTCGTCTAAAAACAAAATTAGATCCTGAAAAATCTCATGAGCGTGTTTTGGACTTGGGCTTTTTGTTCTTAGTCTTTTTGAGCTTGATCGCAGCCTTTCGGGGATCCCCTGCGACCAGCTCGACTCGCTCGAGTTCTTTGTAGCCGGCCCCACCGAACCACTGTGCCCGGGCACAGTTGATTTACCTGCCCGTAAGATATGGATGAATCGAGGTCACCCTCAATCCGGAAGTTCCTAAGAGCGCGAAATGTTTAGCGAGCCGTAGTCTAAAATCAAAGAAGAGCCTTTCGTAGCGACTAAGAGAGATAAGGGATTTCAGCTATTTATATCGGAATAAGCCTTGCAGCTGAGAGAGGGAATGCCTAGGCCCTGGGGACTATTTGCGATTTTCGTTCTCGCCCTCCATGCATCGCTGGAGGCGCAAGATTTTTGTGGGCCCGAAATCACGAGTCGCGAGTCCGAAACGATCCGAAATATTTTTACTGGAGTACGAACGCCTGCGCGACCCTCGGTGGAGCGCTCCATCCAAACGAGCTTTGGGCAGCTGCAAGCCAATTGGGCCAACGAACTCACGGGCCAAGATTTTGTAGAGCGAGAGCTTTCGAGTGTTTCAAATCTTCAGCGTGTTTCGGTGGGAATCGTCGATACAGGCTTTGACGATCAGATTCTTAAAGATTTTGGGATTAGCCGCAACTCGGCAATGACCGACAAGCAAGATTCACACGGCACGGGAGTGCTTGCCACCATGATGAGTCGCACTCATCAAGCGGATATCTCGGCACTCTTCAGTTGGGAAGAAATGCAGAATCCCGAGCGTGTCAGGCAAAAGCTCAATGCTCTGGGCGATCAAGTTCCAAAAGTCATCAATATCTCTTTCTCGCTCGGCAATCTGGATTCGGTGCATGAGAGTTTTAAAATCTTGGCCGAAAAAGGAATCCTTTTGGTAGCGAGTGCGGGCAATGGCGGCGATCGAGAGCTAGACTTCAACAACCAACGCTTTCCGGGCATTCTGGTGGGCTCGGTGTCTCCCACGGGTGTCGCGAGTGATTACTCGCAAGGAGGACGAGAGCTCGACATCCTCGCTCCTGCCGATCATTTTTTGCTGACGAGTTATGGAAGTCAGGGAGCGGGTCTTGCGCAGGGCACCAGTTTTTCGGCTCCGCAAGTGTCGGCATTGCTTGCAGATTTGCTGTCGGTCTTGCCGGGTCTTAAGGCGGAGGAGGCCGAGATGATTTTAAAGAAGACGGCCATAAAAACGATTCAGTCCGATTCCGGAGAGCATGGAGCGGGGGTGATGAATTCGCTGAAGGCGATCGCTGTGGCAAAAAGACTTCGAGAATCGGGATGGCCTTTGAATCGTACGCGAATCGCAGACGATGATTCACTTTTTGATTTTCGTGCAGAGGCGCAAGCGGCCTCTGTTTCGATGTCGGGGAATTCTGAAGAAAATCTGCGAAAAAGTTTCTATCTTCATCCAGACGATCAAATTCGAAAGCGACTCGTAGAGATTTATGAGAGACGAGGCCAAACTCCGATGGCTTTGTTTTTTAGATCTCTCACGCAGAGCAAGAGTGAGCAGCGCGCGTACCTCAACGAAACCATGATGAGAAATGACCTGCCAAGCTCTCAGCGCTTAGCTTTAGCAAGAGCTCTTCATCATCGGCAGGGTGCTCAAGAGAGTCTGAACCAAATCATCGCTGCAGGGGGAGAGCTCTTTGCCTCACCGAGAGGGGCTCTGACGCTGCCTCCACCCGATCAGCTTCTTACTCTTTTGCCCAAGCTACCCGAGCGCGAATCGCTTCTTGCCGCTGCCTATTTACTGGAGCAATCCAAAGCGCAAACAAAGCCTCAGTCGGGACTGCTCTCTGCTCAAAGGCTGATTCAAAAGCAATTGGATCAAGCAGGGGAGCGAGATCGTCTCTTGTTGACTTATCGTTCGGCCCGTCCATTTGAGCGGCAAGCTTTGCTGCAGCTCTTGAGTCGGTCGCAACGGGAGTTGGTTTTAAAAACATGGATTCAAGAAAATCGAGAGCTTGTGACTGCCGAGCTATTGACCTCGGCTCTGCAAGCCGATGTGCAGGAGAGCGAAGATCCTACGGATCGGGAACTGCCACCTTATGTTGTTCGTGTGCTTTTTGATGAGCCCAGAGCGCTGCAAAGTTTTGTACGAAACACTTACTTTGCAAAAAATGAAGAAGAAAAAAAGCTTCTTTGGGCTCAGCTCGCCAGAATTTTAGAAGAATGGAATCTAACAGCCGAGAAGGATCGCGAGCAAATTCTGCTGCAAGCTCTCACTCGATTAACGAAAGAACAAAATCAAAACCCCCTTTTAGCTCGCTCGGCTCTCGAAGCACTTAAAACTTTGAACAAAACAGGGCGCAATTAAACAAAATCGGTCGTGAGCTGGCTCCCATTTTTGTCGCTGCAACTAAAGTTATCTGCCTGTGATTAAAGATTGCCTTTGATTTTTAGGGCTTAGCTCTGATTGCTGCGCTGCTGCTTCGGCTTTAAATTTGCAGCTTCTCGACGGCAAGCATTGGAATAGAGGGCCATGATCAGAGATCGATGACCGGAGGTCCATGGCCAGAGATCGATGACCAGAGGTCCATGGCCAGAGACCAGAGGAGTAGTGGGTATGAAAAATAGGGGAGTGTTTTATCTTTGTGCCCTACTTTTATTTTTCATGACTCTTAAGGACCTGCAAGCAAGCGAAGGCCCCGATCTCTTCATCGCAAGCTCGCAAAAATCGGGCATGGATCTAAGAGGTGCAATCTCATCGGTGGGTGCTGTGCCTTACACCGCAGCCGTCACCCTTAAGCATGAATATGGTATTTATGCGATTCTCTTTCCACATCAAGTTTCAGCACTAAGGGCTCTGGACGTCGACCTTGCGTTTGTGACAGCAGAGGATAAATTGACAGCATTTAACGTCTTTACGATGCCCGGGAATCCAGTCGCATCTTATCACTCGATCTTAGCGAGCACGGGTTTTGCTGCGATCTTCGCGGGCTTTTCTCTTCAGCGCGAAGCGATGTTTTTTCTCGCCGGAGAGCGTGTTTCAAGCGCTGCGGTTTACCTAGATGGGCCTGAAGCTTTGGCATACTTACAAAAGCGAGCGGGACCAAATATTTCAGCAAGCTTTTTGGTGAGCCTCGTGGAGCCGATGAGCTCAGTGGCATTCATGAATCAGCTCACTGGGGTGATCACGCCACCAGGTGGTGGTGGTCAATGGGAGCGAAAATCTCACATTGTGGAGGTCCCCTTGACGCTTTCGCAGGTAGCGGCGGCGCTTGAGTTGCGAAATGTCATTAGTGTTTTTCTAGTCGGCCCGGATCTGAGCCTTACCAATCTAAACTTGAAAGTGGCGGCGATAAATCTGCAGCTAAGAACTCAGGCAGGACTTGCCAGCAATGAGAATTATCAAAAAAATGTTCCTCAGGTGAGTCTTGCTTACGAGGGCCGAAATCAGGCAACGGTTGAAGCTTTGAGAGGTTTGGGAGTCAATCTGATGCTGTACGAGCCTTGGATCGGTTATCAAACCTCAAGCTGTCAGCAGATTCATAACGATGTGGCCATGAGAGGCAACACGATGCGGATTTCGTATCTGAGTTATCCTTGGGTGAATGGAAAAGCCTGTGTCTCCAATCCCTCAGCTTCGACCTGTAACTCGGCGTGTTTGACGAGCGCGTTTAGAGTGCATGGTCACCAAGTCGCGAGTGTGATGTCGAGCTCTGGACTTTTAGAGCCAGGCACCATGAAGGGCCAAGGCGTTCAAGATTTAGCCAATATTCGCTTCTCCTCTTCTTATCAGCCAAATGTGAACTACTTTGCCACCATGTTGACTCAGGCTGTCTCGAGTCAGGGGCAAGCGGCAGTGGTTGCAAAGGCCAGCGGGCAGCCCGCCGCTGTGCATTTTGCAGGCAAGACGGGCTATACTCCCGTTGCAGCGATGATCGATGAGCAGCTGATGAGAGTTTATCCAGGCACTCAGAATCGTGATGTGGCAGTTTTTCAGGCCATCGGAAACAACGGAGTGGGTCTCAACGGAGCTCCTGCCCCTGGCGTGACCTTGCTCGATGCTCAAGCAAAGAATGTCATCAACGTAGGAGGTGTATGGCACCAAGGAAGTTTGGTCACGGATGATGATGTCTTTAGAAGCATTGGTGTTTGTCAGATCGGGGATTGTCCGCCTTGGTTTCAGCCCACCACACCTTCGTTTGGAAGCTTTCTGGACGGAAGAGTGGGGGTTGACTTGGCGGGATACGTCTCTGGCTATCGAGCCGTAGCAACTCGGACGGGATCTTACGGAAATTTTATGCATACGAGTTCGGCTACGGCAGCCGTCACGAGTCATGCGGGGATGATTCAGGCGGCCTGGCGAAACAATTTATTTAAAGCCTACAATCTAAACACTGCTAGCTTTGTCGAAACAAATCACTCGGGCAGCGTCTTTTCTAGTCGACTACCCTGGACGGCTCTCAAGGCCTTGATGTCATCGATGGCTGCTCCTTATGCCGCAGATCGCAGCGATCGGCCGACTCGAGCACAGATGGGTTTGGGTTATCTAGAAATTGGGCGATTTCTAGAAAGCAACTCACTTCGACCTCAGGCCCTCGTGATGCATCAGTATGATTTACTTCAAACGGGTCAGGAGCGAACAGTGAGCGTTTCGGTGCCTCCGCTTCAATCAGAGCTCCGAGTGTCTCTGGCTTGGGCCGATGCTCCTGCCTTGATTCCGGGCGGCGCCGCTTATGCGTCAGTTCCCACTCTTCGAAATGACTTTGATCTCGAGTTGATCTCTCCTAACGGGCAAACGGTTTATGTGGGTAATGCTGGTCTTTTAAACTCAATCTATAGTGAACCGATGACACGAGACGAAGCATCCGCTGCAGCCGATCGAGTCGAGAGCCTCGAGCATATCCGAGTTCGGTATCCGGAGGGGGGTGTATGGCAGGTGCGTATCATCGCGACAGCGATTCGCGCCGATATTGATCCTTCAAACACCCCATTGAACTCGCCGTATGGAGCGGCCATTGCGATTGTACCTTAAGCAAAAGATGAAAAGATTTTTTAAATTTTCAAAGCTCGTTATTTTCACGCTCTTGTTTTTAAAGAGCGGTGCTTCACTCTCGGCGCAGCAGAATGAAGTCACCATCTCAATCACCCCGCTGAACGAGTCGCAGAATATCCCTGCCGAGTTTGCAAACTCTTATTTGTCGAGCTTCATTGTTTACTCTCTAGCTCCTGCGCAAGTAGATGCTCTTTTGGCGGTCATTCACTCGCGATACAACGAGGCCATGGCCGTCAGTAGTCCTCCAGCAGACCCCGATCATCCGCTCAACCAGGTTCGTGGGGCTCCTCTAAATCTAGCAGATCCGTTGGTGCTCGATTTGGTGGAGACGATGAATGCCCAAAAGCAATTTGTGCTGAGCAACTCGCTGGATGCTTTTGAAATTGTATTTTCGGCCGATACTTTTTTTATGCTTCCTGATGGGACCTCGGTGACCTCTATTGATCCCAGCTTTGCGCTTTTTGCAGCCGCTCTCTCAGCTTGGGCAACGACCTCTGAGTACTTAAATTATTCGGTTTTTAATGCGAATGTTTCAAATGTAGCCCAGACCAAAGTGCAGACAGAGATTCGCTTTGAATGCCCAGCCCTCAGCTCACCCCAAGTTTCAGATTTACTCTTAATCGATCAAGATGGGTCTTCAGTGCCGATCACTCGCATCAGTAGTGTTCAGAGAGATGCCGAGGGTTTGTGTCGCTTTTTAGTAGAGATTCAAAGCTTTAAGGTGACCAGCGGCTTACTTAGTTTTTTTCTCTCAGACGGTGGGGAGAATCCGATTTTATACCGAATGCGCTTTGATTTGGGAGTCGTCATCGGAAACCCTGTAGGAACGGTGATCGGAAATTCAGTGGATGAGGGTGGCGGGGCTTGTAGTCTTCATGGAACTCGTCATCCTGCGGCAATTCTTTGGATTTCTCTACTTGCTCTTTTTGGGCTCCTCATGGTGAGACGGAGTTTGTGGAGCGAAGCGCGCGCATCGAGCAGATCATCAAACAAAATTTAGTTTGCGATTTTTTTTTGATCGAAAACGAAAGCCATCGCCATCTGCATGGATCCGAAGATTCTCACTTTAAGCTGCGTGTGGTTTCTAAGGCTTGGCGAGGAATGCCCTTGATTAAGAGGCATCGCCAAGTTCAGACTTGGTTGGCCCAAGAATTTACTCACGGTCTTCATGCCCTTCATCTGGAGCTCCTCACACCGGAAGAGTTTGAAGAGAGTACAGAAAGAGCGTCGCCCCCCTGTAAAAATTCGTAAACGGATTTAGTGTGGGACGATAAAAGGTAAAATATTGGCCGGGTTAAAATTCGAAGCGGCTCGCTGAAACCGATCCAGAGCACTCGCCGTCTCGCCCATGATTCTCGCACAGGATTCTGCTCTTGACGGGCGATCAGCTGGCTTGAGAGCGGCCGATTCGTTTTTTGCCGCGATGAGATTCCAGCGAGTCAGCACGGCGCCCTCTGCGCGCGCGTTGTGCCACTGGGCCTGACCCGACGCTAAATCAATCGTCATATAGCTCATGTACTGGTCTCTCGGTTTTTTGAAAGGGTGAGGGGAGCCTGGATTGACCATCGGTACTCCTGATCGATCATCCACAAAATAGCCCGCGATATGGGTGTGGCCATAGATGACCACGTAGGTGTCTTCGGGAATCGCTACTTGTTGAGCTTTGGGGCGCATCGTCGATCGATCGTCTTCGTATTGCATCGTTTGAGAGGTGTCGGGTTCTAAAAGTTTTGGTTTATCTTTGGGACGCCAACCGTTTCTCCAGTTGCGCTGCTGCTCGGGCGGTTGCACGAGGCTTTTTGATTTATCACCAGGCGTAAAAGGGAGTTGCCACAAGGGCTTGTGAGAGATGGCGATCTTAAAAATTTTGGGCTTTCCTGCATCGTCCACCTGTGAGCCGCTGGGGATTTCAATAAAACCAAGCTCATCATCGTGGATGGGACGCTGCGCGCCTGGCTTGAGCACGGGGGTCACATGTTCTCGCATGATTTGATTGGCGCGCTTTCGATGTTCTCGCGGATTGTTGGCAAAATAGCCCCAGTCTTCGTAATTGCCCTTCACAAAAAAGATTCGCTCTCGAGGAAGCCCGCTCTCTTTGACCACGGCTTGCAAAATCCCGTGAAGTTCCTCGGGGTCGTTGCCCGACACTGTATCGCCCGTCACGATCAAATAATCGAGACCTTGCGCGCGCATCTGCCGAATGGGTTCGATGAGGGCGCTGAGATGGGCATGATTATCGCCGACGACTCCTAGTCTTTGGCCAAAGCTTTGCGGTGCCAGCAGGCTGGTAAAACAAAAAAGAGCAATTTGTAGCAAAAGCTTTTGTTTAAACATCACAAACCAAGCCTGTTTTAGATGCAAAAGGCGTGCACGAAAAGCGGGCAGTCGGTATAATTTTAGTGTTAAATTTCAGTCACTTAGACGTTGACTCTGCAGCATCTGAGGGTTGGGGTGCGACAAATGGGGGGCATTTGCAGTTTCTAAGCCGATTTATTCGTTTTCATCTCAGGCATGCCGGCAAGATGGCGGGCCTGAGTCTCTGCGTGGCCCTCTTGGGTCTTTGGATGGCTTGGGGGTTGGGCCTTGATAGTTCTCTAAAAAAACTTTTGCCTGAGGACGCGCCCAGCGTTCGAAACATGGAGATCATCCAGGCCAAATCAGGAAGCTCTAATGACCTTCGCATTTTGATTTGGGGCGGGAGTGAGCAGCAGATGATGGCTGCCGCCGAGGAGTTTTCTCGTTTTGTGCAGCAAAGCACGGATTTCGCTAAGCTCGTTCAGTTTAAAACCCCCAAAGAATTTTTGGAGGCTCACAAGTTTATGTTTGTGCGTCTTGAAACTCTTGATTTGATTCTCCATCGCTTACAAGAGGAGCGTAAAAAAAATGCGGCGGTGACGGATCCTCTCGGTCTTGAAGCCGCGATCGAAAAAGATAGGGCGCCCCCCCAAGACTCGATTCAAACTTCAGTTTCTTCGGAACAGCAGGATCTTCAGCTTGAAAAAGCGAAAGACCTTTTGGATCGGCTCGATCGGATGCGACCCACTTACTCCACTGAAGATGGCAAATATCTTTCGATTCGAGTGGTGCCGAAGAGTGAGAAGTATGATGTAAAAGTCAAT
>JBILFF010000155.1:0-4213 GCA_044351695.1 Bdellovibrionota bacterium | reverse complement strand
TCACGAATATTTTTTAGGCTTTCATGGGAAATTTTAGACTTTAAGCTTAGCCATTCCACCGTCGACTCCAAAAACTTCTCCACTCAGCCAAGACTGTTCAGGTTGAATCAACCAGGCGGCGAGTGAGGCGATATCTCGAGGCTCTCCAATTCTTCCTAGAGGATGCATGGCCTCAGAAGCTTTGAGGCTTGCTTCATTTTGAGTCAGTCGCGCAGAGAGGGGGGTCTTCACCAGGCCTGGCGCAATGACGTTTACGCGCACACCCTGCTTGGCGTAACTCGCGGCGGCTGATTGCGCTAAGCCGATCACACCTGCCTTTGCGGCGGCGATGGCCTCATGATTTCTTAAGCCCACTCGAGCTGCTACAGAGGAGAAAAGAATGATCGATAAACTTTCTGAGATGCGATTTTTAGTAAACTCGCGAATCACGTAGAAAGCCGAGTAAAGATTTTTTTTAAGCGTCTCTTCAAATTCTTCGTCGGAGGTGAGATGGGCTGGCTTCAGAAGAATCGAACCCACCGATACCACCAGACCCATATGATCCCATTTTTGATCAGCGGGTGGAGCGAAAAGATTGGAACTCGCAAGTTGTCGCACTTGATCGCTTTGAGTGATATCTGCGGAATGCACTCGACAGCCGTGCGATTTCGCCAGGGCCTCTAGCCGTTCACGGTCTCGAGCAATCCCAAAAATCGTCCACTCTTTAGGGTCGAGTTGAGCAACAAGCTCCGAGCCAATGCCTCCGGTTGCTCCAAAAATAATGGCTGCCTTTTTCATCCGCGCCCCCTTTTTTTCTTAGGAAGATAGGGCCTGATACGCCGAAAGACTTCATAACCACCCATCATTGCCCATCGTACGGGAGTAAAGCCCGAAACCCGATACGCCCACTCGTATCCCGGAAGATTCTTCCAGATTTCTCTAAAAGCATCGACGCCTTCAAGCAACTCCCCCGAGGCGGCTCGAACATGAAAGACTTTATGGATGCGTTTTGAATCGAGTCCCTCTTGCTCGGGAACAAAACTTTGTTCGGTGATATCGACCCAGTCGAGCTGGCAGGCTCCGCGGTTCTTTGCATAGTGATCCACTTCCAGCGAGCAAACGTAACAGTCACCGTCGAAGTAAACTTTTGGGCGGCCCGAATGGGCGTTGTCATTTTTCGATCCCATGCCCCTGAGTTTACTGATTATTGAACATTTTGCAAGAGCCCACCCACTTTATAATTATATGAAAAAACTATTTAAATTACATATAAAAACTTAAAATTATATTTTTTTTGCATTCACCAATTGCGATTAGTTTAATTTGTTATAAACTCAAAAACGAGGTTAATGACATGACAAAAGTGCCGCCCGAGCTCTCTGAATTAGTGAACCAGGTTGGAAATTTTATTGAGTATTGGGGCTTTAAAAATGTCCAGGGTCGTTTATGGGCACATCTTTGGCTCTCTAGCGAACCTCTCGATGCGGGGGATCTGATGAAACGACTTGGAATATCGAAAGCCCTCGTCAGTATTTCGATGAAAGAAATGTTGGAATACGAGGTTGTTCAAGAAGTGGGAAAAAGTGAGCGGGGCACGATTCTGTATCGAGCCAATCCAGATAAAGAAATGGTGATTTTAAATGTTCTCAGAAGGCGCGAGCGAATGATGATGTCTCGGATTGCTTCAGCTTTTCAGCTCCTAGAAAAAATGAATCCCATCGATAAAAAGTTTTATCGAATCTCTGAAGCTCAGATGGACGGCATGGGAGAGATGATCAAAAATGTCGAAATGTTATTAGATATTCTTTTGGCGATGGAGCCGGAGCGTAAAAAAGTGTGGAGTCAGCTGAATCAAGTCGCTCAGCTTGTGCGGGGAGCATGAGTTCAAAATCCACCCTTTTGATTTTGGGCAATCAGCTTTTTCCTATCCATCGACTCAAAGCCTTTCGTCAGCACTCGATCTTTATGAGTGAGGACCCTGAGCTCTGCACTTATTTTAAATTCCACAAGCAAAAAATCGTTTTGTTCTTAAGCGCAATGCGTTCTTATCGTGACGAGCTGAGAGAGGCCGGTTTTGATGTGAACTACGTGGAACTCGAAGAGGCACGGGGAACGTTCGAGGAGCGCTTAACGAAATTTCTTAAGACAAAAAAAATAGAGAGCATCGACTGCTTTGAGATTGAGGATAAATTTTTTGAGAAGCGACTTTTGCAGTGTCTTGATCAGAAAAGCTTTAAGGTTGAGATGCACCCCAGTCCGATGTTCCTGACGAGTCGATCGGATTTTCAAGCTTATTTGGGCAGTGTGAAGCGGCCCTTTATGAAAACTTTTTACGAGAGGCAGCGACGCCAGTTGAAGGTTTTAATGGATGGATCGGGTAAGCCTGTGGGTGGTCAGTACAGCTTTGATGCTGAAAATCGAAAAGCGATGCCCAAGAGTGTGGAGCCGCCGCCGGTTTGGCGATCGAAAGCATCTCAGCATGTTGAGTCGGTAAAACAATTGGTAGAGAGGCGTTTCTCAGATCACCCGGGCGAGTTAGATCCTTTCATCTGGGCAACTTCTCGAGGTGGGGCTCTGCAAGCGCTCCAACATTTTTGCGACAAAAATCTTGAGAATTTCGGCGCCTATCAGGATGCGCTTCACTCCGAGCATGAGTTTAACTTTCATTCGATTTTATCTCCTTATTTAAATATGGGGCTTCTGACTCCCGAAGAGGTCGTGACAAAGATTGCCTCCTACTATCCAAAAAAATCTTTGAACTCGATTGAAGGTTTTATTCGGCAGGTATTGGGGTGGCGTGAATTCATTCGTGGTGTTTATCAAAACTATAGCGACCAACAGAGTGACACGAATTTTTGGAATCATCAGGCAGAGATGACTTCGCATTGGTACACGGCAAAGACGGGTATTCCGATTTTAGATGATGTCATTCGTAAAACTTTAAAATACGGTTATGCACATCATATTGAGCGCTTGATGGTCCTGAGTAATTGGATGCTTTTGTGCGAGCTGCACCCCCAAAACGTTTATCGATGGTTTATGGAGATGTTTGTGGACTCCTCCGATTGGGTGATGGGTCCAAATGTTTTTGGAATGGGGCAGTTTAGTGACGGAGGGATCTTCGCTACTAAGCCTTATATTTCAGGCTCTAATTATCTTTTGAAAATGAGCAATTATCCGAAGGGGCCTTGGTGTGAGATCCATGACGGCTTGTTTTGGTCTTTTCTAGATCGGCATCAGAAGTTCTTTTCACAACAGCCCAGGCTCAATATGCTTCTTCAGAACTTAAAGCGAATGCCTGCGGCTCGGAAGAAAAGCCTTTTTGAGAAGGCTGCTCAATTTAAAGCCCAGGTCACTCGCACGAAAAAATAAGCATGGAATATTTGTTCTTATTGTATTTAGGTTTCGCGCTTCTTTTTTACGTGGCCTGGAGAGTTGCTGAGCACCGACAGAACGCGACGATGGTCGACATCCTCTGGGCGCTCTGCATTGCTTTTGGCGCGGGGATTCATGCATGGCAACTGGGGGGTGACCTTTCGCGCGAGGTCTTAGTTCTTTTTGCCATCTCCTATTGGGCCTTTCGGCTCGCGTGGTATCTCTATCGGGATCGGTTGAGAGGTCGACCAGAAGATAGTCGCTACCGTTCGCTCAGAGAAAAGTGGGGTATTCAGGCCCGACAGAACTTTTGGTTTGTTTTTCAAATTCAGGCTTTGCTTTCTTTTTGCTTAAGTGCGGTTTTGATTCCGGCCTTCGCGAATACGAAGCCCCTAGGCGATTTTTGGGATTTCTTTGGAATCGCGCTCTGGATTTTTGCTGTGGCTGGAGAGAGTTTGTCGGACCATCAGCTCAAGCGTTTTAAATTGAATCCTGCGAATCGAGGAAAAACCTGCCAAGAGGGTCTTTGGCGTTATTCGCGGCATCCCAATTATTTTTTTGAATGGTTGCACTGGTTTGCTTATGTCTCGTGGGCGGCGGGCTCCGGGCTGGAGTGGTTGGCTTGGATGGGGCCTGTGATCATGCTTTGGTTTCTCGTGAAGGTGACTGGGATTCCAGCATCTGAAGCACAATCCTTAAAATCCAGGGGCGAGGAATACCGAGAATACCAGCGTCGCACGAGCGCTTTCATTCCTTGGTTTAGAAAGAAGTGAGGTCGATGGTTGATTTTCTGATGAGTTTAGCAGAGTCGGGCAGATTACCAGAGTCTGTATTGCGTCTGGGAGCTCGGAGACTTTTG
>JBILFF010000051.1:0-14270 GCA_044351695.1 Bdellovibrionota bacterium | reverse complement strand
TTATCTAGCGAAATGGATATTTTTGCGTTGAGACTGGATCGAGGGCTTAGTGCTTCTGCGATCTTTCAGACGACGCCAGGAAGTCGTTGGAGTGAGGAGCGGGGCTTAACAGATCGTCATTATATTGTTCCGGGGGCTGGTGGGATTGGTGAGATTTTGAACAACTCTTTTGTATGAGATCACTAAAGAGAAGGGATTATTTAGAAATTGTTTAAACGGATTAAGAAAGTTCCGTCCAAGACGAGTGATAAAGACCTATTCCGAGAATCCGAGCGCGCGTTTTTAGCAGGTCGAGATTCGCGTTGGGTTGAGGCTAAGCGCGTGGCTCGGATTGCGTGGGAGTTTATTCGAGGCTTTCGACTACTCCATTTTGTGGGTCCTGCGGTCACTGTGTTTGGCTCAGCACGATTATCCTCTGGGCAGCCTTACTATGAATTGTCGCGGCGTATAGGCGGGGCCTTATCAGCGCGTGGTCTGACCGTGATTACGGGAGGAGGGCCAGGCTTAATGGAAGCAGCGAATCGAGGTTGCTTTGAGGCGAAGGGGGAGTCTGTCGGTCTTAATATTCTTTTACCCTTTGAGCAGGAGCCCAATCCCTTTCTGACAAAAAGTCTGACTTTTTATTACTTCTTTGTTCGAAAGGTAATGCTGGTGAAGTATTCGTATGCTTACGTCATCATGCCTGGAGGTTTTGGAACACTTGATGAGCTTTTAGAGGCCTTGACTCTTATTCAAACAGGAAAAATTCAGAATTTTCGGGTGATTTTAATGGGGAGAGAGTTCTGGACGCCCTTCATCGATTGGCTGAAGACCACCCATCTGCCCTTAAAGACTATTGCAGAGAAAGACCTCGATCTTTTTTTTCTTACAGATGATGTGGAAGAGGCTGTTCATGAAATTTGTAGAAGTGTGGAGTCGCTGGGCATCAAGTTGCAGTGAGGGAGCGACGCCCTAGACTGCACAGCATCAAGACTTTAAATTCGATTAACGATTAAGACTGCTATAATGGGGATGAGTTCCCATGTTTATTTGGCAGCCGCAAAGAGTAGGCCTTTGGCACGCATGGATCATCTTGATCGGTGTGTTTGTGCTCGGGGGTTGTACAGAGCAAGCTGAGCGAGGATCCATCAGTACGTCTTCAGTGAGTGTTTCGGGCAGTGGCGCGGGGCTTGAGGATGTAGTTTCTGTTGATTTTGGTCGCGAGATTTCGTCAAACACCGTGAATCTCAGCAACATCTACATCGTTCAAAAAAATTCTTCCTATTTATCCGTGATAAAGCCTTTCGATCGATTAGAATGTCAGTTCATTAATCGAATTTCCGGAGAGCCCTCGCTCTCCAGTGACAAAAAAAGCATTGCATTCGTAGGAACTCGGCTGACTTGTAACACCGAATACGCCGTCTGCATGACAGACGATATACTTTTTGAGGGTGGCGCACGTTTTGAGGGTGGCACTCTAAGCTTTCCAGCAAGATCCTGTGCGCCAGAGCTGAGAATATCGCAAGCTAGCACGGTGCTTGATCGCAGCACGGGGGTCTATGATTTTGGCGATATCATTGAGAACCAAAATGGCTCGTGGGTTAACTTTACTGTGACCAACATCGGGCCCGATCTGCTTACGTTGGATGATCTTTCGATTACGGGATCTGGAGCAAGCGCCTTTGAGCTTGAATCTTTAAGTGTGAATGCACTGGATGCCAATGAGACGGCCCAATTTCGAATCCGATTTTTGCCCACTGCCGATCAAGAATACTCAGCCACTCTTCGCTTAGAGAGTGATGATCCTCTGGGCGACTATACTTTTACTTTAAACGGAACAGGGCTGGTCGACCCTCCGCCCACGATTCTCAGTGTGGGCTCCCCAGCAGCTAATGCCAGCTATGTGGCAGGCGCTGAGATTTTGATCACAGTCAATTTTTCAGCACCCGTAGATGTGAGTGGTAACCCTCGTCTTCAGCTCGAGACCGGAAGCACTGATCAATGGGCCAATTACTTGTCAGGATCGGGATCCATGACTCTTCTCTTTCGCTATATTGTTCAGGCAGGCGATATCAGTTCAGACCTCGACTATGGCTCCACGAGTGCTCTTAGCTTAAATGGGGGTGATATTGAGAGTGCCACCAACGTGGATGCGATTCTCACTCTTCCTCCACCTGGAGCGACCGGCTCATTGGGTGCAAACAAGTCGATTGCCATCGATGCCGTTGCTCCGCAAGTGTCGAGTGTCAACTCGGCAACGCCTGATGGTCTTTTTGACCTTGGGAGTAACATCGAAGTTCGCGTGAACTTTACTGAGAATGTCGTAGTCTCTGGACCGCTTAGAATTTTGTTAGAGACAGGAAGCGTAGATCGCTATGCCACCTTCGTGAGCGGGAGCGGCAGCTCTACGCTGATCTTCAATTACACAGTTCAGTCTGATGATGTGTCGGCGGATCTTGATTATGTTTCAAGCTCTTCTTTAGAGCTAAACGGCGGATCGATTGCAGACTCCAGCGGCAATGTGGCGATCCTCAGCTTGCCGACCCCCGGGGCTGCGGGTTCGTTGGGAGCGAATAGGGCATTGGTAGTGGATGGAGTGATACCCGTCGTTCAGAGCGTGACTTCATCTACGGCCAATGGGCTCTATGCTTTGGGAAGTAGTATTTCAATCCAGGTGAATTTTTCTGAAGCCGTGACCGTGAGTGGGTTGCCGACTCTTAGTCTAGAGACGGGTTCGACAGATCGAACAGCCACTTTTAGCTCTGGCTCTGGATCCAGTACTTTAACATTCACCTACACTGTACAGGCAGGCGATATCAGCGCGGATCTTGATTACAACTCAACAACGGCTCTAGCTTTGGCGGGCGCAAGCATTTCAGATGCCGCGGGCAACAACGCTACACTCACTCTGGCTAGCCCAGGAGCGGCAGACTCTTTGGGAGCGAACAAATCGCTTGAGATTGATGGAGTCCAGCCGACCGTTTTAGACGTCAGCTCAGCGGTTGCTAATGCTACTTACGGACCCGGCAGTGTGATCGATGTGAGCATTCAGTTTTCTGACGTTGTCGAGGTGTCAGGTACTCCCGTCCTCACACTCGAAACAGGAAGTACAGATCGCGTAGCTTCTTTTTTGAGTGGCTCGACGACAGACACTCTTTTATTTCGTTACACCGTGGCTTCAGGAGATGTATCGGACGACCTCGACTATCAAAGCTCCTCTGCCCTTAGTTTAAGTGGAGGCCTCATTCGAGATGCCTCAGGCAACAATGCCCTCTTAAGTCTTTCGAGTCCGGGAACATCGGGCTCTCTCGCTTTTAATAAAAATCTAGTGATTGATGGTGTATCGCCGCAAGTGACATCGGTGACTTCTTCGGCTCCCAATGGTCTTTACGGAATTGGCGCTGTGATTCCGATTCAGGTGACTTTTGATGAAGTGGTTAATGTTTCGGGTAATCCTCAATTGACTCTTGAGACCGGAACGACAGATCGAGTGCTCGACTTCACTTCGGGTAGTGGGTCGGCCACTCTGACCTTCAATTACACGGTGCAAGCGGGCGATTCTTCGGCAGATTTAGATTATGCTTCTGCATCGGCCTTGGCGTTAAACGGCGGTAGTATTTTGGATCTTCAGTCGAACGCTGTGGTTCTCACCTTGTTTAATCCGAGCGAAGCGGGCTCGCTTGGGGCTTCTCGTGATTTAGTCATCGACGGAGACGCTCCGCTGTTGTCGACGATGACGCCTGCCAGTTCGGGCTCTCCGCTTTCGAGCTTACCGGGTAGCGTGGTGGTGACCATGGACAGTCCCATTTTGAATTCGAGCGTGGTGGATGGGGATCTCGACTTAATGACTTCGACTTGCGTGGGTGTGACGGCGACGGCGATGCATACGCCTGGCAGTGCGAGCATCACCTTCACTTTAGAGGGAGAAGAATCTTGTGCCCCGGGTTCGACGATTGTGGCTCGATTTACCCCCTCCAGTGTCTCTGATCTTGCCGGTAATCCCGGATCGGGAGGAGTGGAAACACGAACGTATGAGTTGATTGACACGGCTCCGGAGATTCAGAGTTTTCTGCCGGGCTCATCGACTTTTGGCACAAGCTTTCCGACTCTCGTTCTCACTTTTGAGGAGCCCATAAATCCCGCAAGTCTGACGACCGGAGACATCGTTTTGACGGGCAGTTGTTCGGGTGTGAGTGTCAGCGGCATCGTGGCTGATCCGGGAGACGCGGTTTTTAACATCAGCTTGTCGGGCACAGGGTCTTGTGCTGATGCTGAAACCATTATTCTGGATTTTAGCGCAGCCAACGTAGCGGATTTAGATGGAGATCCGGGCACTGACACCGTGAGCTTTACCTATACTCGTGACGCTCTTGGCCCCTCGTTTGTGAGCAGTACCCCTGCCTTAGAATTTAGTGATAGCTTAGATTTGGTAGTGGAATTTTCGGAGCCAGTGACCAATGTAGAGTCGACAGACTTTGGCGTCTTAGATACGGCTCCGGCCTGCTCTGTGGCGCCCTCTGTGAGTGCCGCAAATGTTTTGGGAAATCTGGTGACCCTGGAGTTTTTGGGGACTTGCCCACCGGGCTCGGCGATGCAACTCGGAATGGCGCTTATGCAGATAGAGGACGCTTACGGAAATGCTGGAAGCGTAGGTCTCGTGGGGCTCTACACGTGGGCTGCCAGCTTTATGATGGCAGGACTTGAGGCTCCGCAGTCGCAGCCTCTCGATTATGAGCTGAGATTTGATTCGGCCTCTGATCGTTGGAGTCTTCAGTGGGAGTCTCGGGGCGCAAGTCGCCAGGTGTATTTTAGGGATCCCCAGTCTTTGCTCGTCTCAGCCGTAGATGTGGAGCAAGACTTTTTGGGAGCAATTTGGATTGTAGCCCGACAATCAGAAGCTCGTGTGCTTGGTTTTGATCCAAGTGTTTTAAAAGAAAACGCCGAACTGAATCTGCGCTGGCCGAGCTGGAGCCTTTCTTTCGAAGACTACTTAGAGACGAAATCGGCCATCATGGGCAGATGATCAGAGAGTTTATCCCAGGGACTTCCTCTCAGAACCTGAACATGATTGAGCGAAAACCCCGTGTAGTAAATCCGATCAAGCGACAAGAGAGGTAGTCGATTGGGCCAGGTTTTTGCGAGTGCGTCGTGTGATTCAAAATGAGCCTCGCGGAGAGGCGACTCCACAGTAATTTTTTGATGAAGGCTTAGGGACCAATCATTAAAATCTCCCGCAAGAATCGAGCTTTTTTGAAAGGCCCCCAATCGATAGAGCTGCTCTCGCATGAGAGCCCACTGCTGTTTGCGGTGAAAAGACATCAGATTCAAGTGTACATTAAAGCACGAGAATCGAAGTTTTGTTTTTGGCTCTTCAATTTCGCAGTAAAGTAGACCCCTTTGCTCTAAGCGATGAAGACTCAAGTTGATGTTTTGAAAATTTAGAATCGGAAGTTTAGAGAGAATGGCATTGCCGTGATCACCCGCGCTGGTGATGGCGTTTTTTCCGTAAGCAAATTCAGGCCAAATCTCGTCCGCCAAGAACTCTACCTGTGAGTCCCAGCTTTCGCTCCCCTCAACGTTACTCTTGTGCTGACCTCGAACCTCCTGAAGAAACACAAGATCGGCATGAGAGCTTCGTATCGCCTCGCGCAACTCTCGCAAAACAAAGCGACGCCCCGACAAGCTAAAGCCTTTGTGCAAATTGAGTGTGAGAACCCGAATCTTCACCGTAAGAATCGATCAATCGCCTTCACGTGGTCAGCGTAATTGGTGGTGAATTCATGCGAGCCGTCACGGCGGCTCACAAAAAACAGATAATCACTTTTTTGAGGATACAAAGCCGCCTGAATCGCCAGAAGTCCAGGATTGGTAATAGGCGTGAGGGGAAGCCCATCGATTTGATAAGTGTTGAAAGGAGATTTTCTCAGTAAGTGTCGACGCAAGACTTTGCCTCCATAAGGCATGATGTCATAAACAGCCGTCGGATCGCTTTGAAGTCGCATGCCACGCTCAAATCGATTGTGAAACACACTGCTGATCAGTCCCATCTCTGCTGCTAAACCTGTTTCTTTTTCAATCACCGAAGCCATCGTCACATACTCGTGAAAGCTGAGTTCGCGTTCCTCAGCTTCGTCGATAAAACTGTCTGGAATTTTACTCCAAAACATATCAACAAACATTCGAATCATTTGGCGAGGAGACGTGCCGCGGCTCACAAAATAAGTTTCAGGAAAAAGATAGCCTTCGACCGTAAACGAAGGGATATGAAGCTCCTCTACAAAGGCAGGATCAAAAGCTGCCTCTAAGAACTGAATTTTATCGACGAGCCCACGCTCCCGCAAATAATCTGCAATCTGAAAAACATTCATGCCCTCTCGAATCGTGATTCGATAAAGTTTGACTCTCGATCCTGTAATGACCTTCAAAATTTCCCAGGGGCTCATCGCGTCATTTAACTCGTAGTCGCCAGCTTTGAGCTCTGCCGATTTACCAGTGAGTCGCGCGAGATAGTAAAAGAAAGGCTCAGACTCGATGAGTTGATTTTCTTTTAACCGACGAGAGACTGCCCGAAAGCTTTCGCCCGACTCAATTTGAAAGGCTACAAAGCGATTAGGGGCCGGCTCGTGAAGGCTAAAGAAAATGAGCAGGACGGCGAGTGCTAAACCAAGAACGGCAAACCATCGCGCCCAAAGCCAAATCTTATTCTTCTTTTTCTTTCGAGCTGGGGTGTGAGTTGCTGGAGTCATTCAATTCTTTCGCCTTACGAATAAAGTCCTCTAAAATGAAGACGGCGGCAAGACTATCGACTTTCTGTTTTTTGTTTTTAGCTTTTGTTTGACGCAGGACGCTCATCGCCTCTTTGGTGCTTAAGGCTTCATCCGTTTCAAAAATGGGAATTGAAAAAGTCTCTTTAAGCTTTTGGAGCCAGAATTTCGCATTTTCAGTGCTGGGCGTAGACTCTCCTTGCAGATTGTAAGGAATGCCGACCACCAAGGCTTCGACTTTTTTTTCTTGAATTAAGTGCGAAAAATAACTCAAGTCGGCCTTGAGATCCTTACGCACGCGCAGCGCTAGGGGTTGACCCAGCTGAGCCTCGGGATTCCATAACGCAAGCCCAATTCTTTTGGAGCCAATATCAAAGGCTAAAAGTCGAAGTTGTGTGACATTCATGGATTGCGTCATGATGGGCCTGGACCTGAGTTCGCTAAATCTTTAGTCCCTCTTTTCATTTTCAGTGTCCTTAACTTAGGTTAGTTTTTAAAGAATGAACAGTATCATGCGTCTCGTTTCGTTGGGTTTTGTTTTGGGATTTTTGATTTTTTTGCAGGCTTGCGGCCCTCGCGCCTTTACTAAAGGCCAATACAATGATCCGAATGAGGTGGCGCTGCTCGATGATAAATTTAACGAGAATGATATGCAGCTTCTCTCGAATGCGGTTTCAGAGCAGCTGATTCAGTTTCAAGGAATTCGCGACCGAAGTGATCGCCCGCTGGTGATGGTGGGGCGAGTCAATAATCGCACCAGTGAGCATATCGATATCAAAATGCTTACAGATCGTATGCGAACGGCCGTTATTCGAACGGGTAAATTTCGTTTTTCAGATAAAGAAGCCCGTGAAGATCTTAAAGAAGAGTACGCTTATCAAGAGAGCGAGTATGTCGATCAAGCCAGCGCGGTCAAGCGCGGGGGCCAGCTCGGGGTGCAGTACCTCATCACGGGAGAGCTGCATTCCAATGTTCAGCAAGTGGGCAATGATAAGCTCGTCTTTTATCGACTCAATATGAATCTGATCGATGTGAAAACTAATGTCATAGAATGGTCGGGAGATCGTGAAATTCGCAAAAAGTATCGAAAGCGGAGCGTTGGTTTCTAAGTCGATTTTATCTCTTGCGATCCTGTTTGGGGTATCCGCTTGTTCCACCGCTTATGAGTCAACTGCTCTTAAATCGTGGGATGAGGTGGCTGATGGAAATCATGAAGCCGTATTAAAAGATTACGAGAAAAGAGTGGTCGAGCCCATAGACCGACTTCTTTTGATTTTAGACCAAGCCATGGTGTTGAGATCGGCTCGTCGCTTTAAAGAGAGCAACGAAAAATTGTTTGAAGCGAGCCGATTGTTTGAGATTTCGGGATATGTGTCGGTCAGTGAGCAGGCGGCCTCGCTCTTAACCAATGAGCGAATGACCGTTTATCAGGGAGAAGAGTTTGAGCGAGTCTTGGTGCATCTTTATTTAGCCCTCAATTTTGTAAGCTTAGGAGACTCACAAGCCGCGCTGGTTGAAGCTCGAAAAGTGAACGAAAGTTTACACCTTTTATCTTCTCAAAAAAAGCGCTCGCATCATTTGAATGCTTTTGCGCGTTATTTAACGGGCTTTATCTATGAAAAGTCTCGAGAGTGGAATGATGCCTATATCGCATACAAGGCCTCGTGGAGTATTGCCGGTGAGCCGCGTTGGGAGTTTTTGGGTCGAAGTCTTATCCAAAATGCCCTGCGATTGGGTTTTGAAGATGATCTCTCTTTTTGGACAAAAACTTTCGGTGAAGACCTAGTGAGTGAGGTGCGATCTCAATCACGAGAGGCCCAAGCTTCAGCCGTTCTTTTTTTGGAGGCACGAAAGTCTCCTAAAAAAATCTCGACGCAAGAAAAACATCGGGCCCGTGGGCAAGAAGGCGGGTTGATCGATGTGATCGTTCCGGTCGCGGTCTTTGAAAAAAGATCCTCGCGTGTCGATCATGCCCAACTTTGCGCAGAAATGGGGAGTGGTGAAAGAAGGTGCGCGAAGTCCTATGAGTTGTTTAGTTTAGAGGAGACTGCTATTACCGACTTGAAGAGCCGAATGGCCCGACAAGTGAGTAAAGCGGTCGCGAGTGCGGCCGCAAAAGTAGGGGTGGCTGCAGCGGCGGGCAAAGCTTCAGACAGCGATGCTGTGGGCTTGCTTACAGCTCTGGTTTTGTTTTCAAGCTCTCAGGCCGATACCCGAAGCTGGCTGCTTTTGCCGGGCTCCTTTCAAGCGGCTCGACTGGATCTGGCGCCTGGGGCGTACCCGTTTTTTATTGAGATTTGGTCGGCCTCTAGAAAGATTCACGAAGAAAGCCTCGGGGTCTACCATTTGAAGGCTCGAGAGCTGGGGGCTTTTCAGTGGCGAGTTTGGGAGTAGTGACGGTTGAGGATTTTTGAGCTCAGGCCCGATTTGCATTTGATTTGTTTTCGATACCACTCAGAGCAAGATGTGCATCAGACTTTAGCGTCTTTTTTATCGTGGGATGAGAGCTTAGTACGCGAGCGTTATGGGCATGAGCCCTCAGGCAAGGCTAGATTGTTTTCAACAGGTCTCGAGATGAGTCTGAGTCATAGTCGAGAGTTTGCGGTTCTGGCTGTTTCGAAAAAAGCTTCAGTCGGGGTGGATCTCGAATTTTTAGATCGAGCTTCGCCTTATCTTCAGATTGCTCAGAGATTTTTTCATGAAGAAGAAATTCAAAGCATTCAGTCGGCGCGTTCTAATCGAGAGGCGAGGGTTTTGTTTTTAAGATTGTGGACCCTGAAAGAGGCTATTTTTAAAACGCTCGGGGCTTCTTTTTTAGATCAAGCCAAAAATTACTCGCTCGCTCCGTGGGCCGGGCAATCTTCTGGTGTGCAAGCGCATGACTCTGCGTTTTTTTCTCTGAAGCGCTTGGGACTACCTGTTGTGATTTGTAGTTTTCAGGATTCTATTTTAAAGGGCTCAATGGTGAGCCTCGCTCTCACTTCCAGGGAATAACAAACTGAATGCCGATAGTCGGATTTTGGAATTGGTTAGAATAGATCATTTCATTTTTGTGAAAAAGCTTCAGCGTGACACCGCTTTTCTCGTCGGGCTTCTTTTTTTTGACCTCACAGCTTTGGATGTGGAGATCTACACTGACTTGGTAGGGCAGACGTCCTTCGAACTCTCGTTTTTCATTGGTTTTAGAGCTCAAGCAAAAGCCCATGATTTCGACCCCTTTTTCGCCTTCGATCCGCAGTTCTCCAGCGGGCGTCATTTGAGCTAAAAAAAGTAAGCTAAGCTCTCGAATCATCATTTATCTCCCAAACGAAAACACAAGACGGGCACCGATGCTGTGGCGATCTCGACCATCAAAAAGCAGATGATACGTATAATTCATGCCCGCTCCCAAATTTTCAGACAGCATAAAATCTGCGCCACCGCCCGCGTTTAAGCTAAATTTAATTTGGCTGCTTTCCGCCTTATAAAACGCCAGACCCGGCCCAAACAGGGCATAAGGTCTAAGATTTGAGTACTCCCAGTAGGCGAGGGGCGTAAAGTTTAGGAGGGCCACACGGCCTTTCTTTTGCAAAGCCTGATGATACGAAAGTTGGAATCCAAACAATTCGAGAGGACGATAATCCACATCGGCTCCGACCATCAGGCTGCTCGATTTTGAGCTGGCCACGGCGCCAAAACGTGCTCCGAGTAAAAGTTCGCCCTCCCAGATGCGCGAAGGTCCATATTCAGAGCCTGCGGGGCCATCGGTTCGGGGGGTGTCGGCCACGAGTGCTGTGGAGAAAACAAAACAAAGAGTTAAAGCTAAACGAAGCATTCAACTCTTATATACTTGCTTGCCCTGTTTTTGCTGAAGGTTTTTTTAGAGTGGATTTTGCGGGCCCAACAATAAATCTTTGATTCATTGCACAAAATCATTGACCCATTTTTTGACGCAACCTTTAATTGCAGGGTGTCAAAGAGGGGGTGGGCTTTGGAAACAAAGCGTGGGTCTTTTGGGGTGTGGTTTTTTAGGTCTTTGTTTGTTGTTCTGTTCTTTTTACCAGTTTCGTTGTCTTGGATGGCAGCGAATGTAGAGGCTGCGGGCTCGGTAGAGATATCCTCCCCCGAGGAATCGATCGAATCTTCTCTATCGGGCCCAGGCCTTCCACCGCCTGCTGCTCTGCCGCCCCAATCTTTGCCAACGATGCTGCCCGCGATTGGTTCGTACCAAAAAGGAGCTGAAAGCCTGGCGAGCCCCGCTGTGCCTTTTATTCCGGGTGGAGCCTTTGCTTACCAAGTGGATCCTGTCAGTGCCATGATCTCTGCGGCGGTGGTTTTAGGAGTTCAGAGCCTGCGAGAACAGGGCCGTGTGGATCTTGAGGCCATTGGAGCTCTTCTCAATAATACCGATTTTTATGCGGGGGTGGTGGGGTCCGTGAGTGCGGCTCTGGCTCGAAAGGGAATTGCAGTGGGCGGCCAGAGATTAATGGCAAAATTTTCTACTCGCGCGCTTGATACGGCGAGTCGAGGCCAGGCCATGCGCTTTCTGTCGAACTTTGCAAATGGCATTTCATATACGCTCGCGGTGGGGGCCGGTTACGAGTATTTCTCTCAATTCTGGAAGCTTTCGATAGAAGGCGTCGATGGGGTTCAAAAAGTTTCGGATCTCAAGAATCTTAAGCTCGAGTCTTTTTTAGCGGTTCTGAACAACTTGATGAAGTATGCGGTGATGCCTGACTTTCAAAAGCGAATCATGAGTTCAGTTTTTAATCATCGAATCATGACTTTCGAGTTTATTGCGATGAACGTGGCGATGTACCTGGGTATCGTGACGGGAGCTCTAGTCGCTGAGCGAATGGGAGGTAAGCTTGATCCAGGAACCAAGAAGACGACGGCTCGAGTTCTTACCGAGTATTTTTCGAAGGTTTCTGGGGGTATTTTGTTTGGTGTGGTGATTCAGTTTATTCCGGATGGTTTTCGTTTGGCGGTGAATCGGCAGCTTTTAGGCATTAAGTTGGGCTGGGCGAGAAGCTCGTTGAGCTCCACATTAGATGAGATCGAAAGCGGAATCCGTCTTCATCGCTATCCACCTCGTCCGAATCGAAGCCTGACGTCTGAAATCAGCCGAGGCGAGAGTTTGCCTGCGGATTTAGACCGAGTGTTCAGGGCTCGAGACCTCTATTTAAGTCTACAAATACAGAGAGTCATGGCGACCAAGGACTCTGAACAAGTGGCCACGGAGCTCGCGTCGGTGCAGCAAGAGGTGTCAGAGCATTTTTCGCTTTTTTACCAGATGAGTGGGGGGCGAAATCCTCTCAAGGATCCAGACGAGACCGATGCGCATCTTTCACCTAAAAATTCTGAAGAATCTTTGGGAGTCCATTTGCATCGCGATTTGTTTCAGGACGAGTATCAAAAATATTACTCGACGGTGATTGAAATCGCGTTGCTGAGACTGGAGCAAACTCAAAAAAGCTTTAAGGAGTTTTTTGAGATGACCCAGCTTTTGCCTACTTTTCAAAACTAAGAACAGCCTTAGAGCTCTTCTCCGACGGCGACAGAATATTCTTCGAGGCTAATAATGCGCGCTCGATAAAGCGCTTCGAGTGCCATCATCATTCGCGTTTGAACAAAATGAGATTTTGGATTTCGACTGAAGCGCGCGGGATTGGGAATAATCGCTGCCAGAAAGACAGCCTGTTTGATGCTTAAATCCTCTGGACTGCGCCCAAAATAAAATTGAGCAGCGGCTCGAATACCAATCAGTCCCCGCCCCCAATCAATGCCATTCATATAGAGTTCAAGAATGCGCTCTTTAGAAACGTGCGCCTCGAGCTTGATGGTAATCAAAGCCTCCCAAAACTTTCGCTCAAAACTCCGCTCGCTGGTTAAAAAAAGATTCTTCACAAGTTGTTGAGAAATGGTGCTGGCACCTCGCAGTCTTTTACCGTGCATCAGACTGGCACGAAGGGCCTTGCCCATTTCGTAGAAATCGAAGCCTTGGTGATCATAGAAGCGGCTGTCTTCGAGCAGAATGACAGAGTATCTGAGGCTTCGAGGGATTCTCCTAAAGGGAACATAATTTCTGCCGCCCGGTCGGATGATGGTGGGTTTCATTTTGGGTAGAGTGTTTTGACGCTCAATGGCGGTTTGGGTGTTCAGAATCTGGGTCGAGGGAAGGTAAAAATAGAGGCCCGCGAAAAAAAGCAGATCGCCAGAGACCAAAGCCAGCCACAAAATCACAAGTCGGTACTTGAAAAACATTCTGAATAGAAAGAAATACCGTATAGACGTTAATCTCGATACTATTTATTAGGTCTACACAGACGAAATGCACGCCCTAAGGGGGGTGCAAGCTTGAAAAAGCAAACAGAAGAAAGCAAATTGTAAGAAAGCAAATGTAAGGAATAACCATGGCGCAAAAAGAATCCGATTTTAAAGAAGGTCTTGAAGACATCCCAGCAGCTTCGTCAGCTATTTGCAGTATTGAAAATGGGGTTTTACGATATTCGGGCATCAATATTCACGAACTTGCACAACACTCTAATTTTTTAGAGACCGTCTATCTTCTTTGGAATCTGAAGCTTCCCAATAAATCAGAGTTTGCCGCTTTTTCAGCAGAGATCGAAAAAAACATAGCGCTACCCGATCCCGTGATCGTTGCGATGAAGTCGTTTCCTCGTAAGGCGAACACCATGGATGTTCTTCGAACCACGGTTTCTCTGATGAGCTTTTATGATCCGGATGATGGCGATAATTCGATTGAGGCCAACAAGCGAAAAGCCTTTCGACTGCAGGCGCAGTTGGCTCATTTGATTACTGCTTGGGAGCATATTCGTAATCAAAGAGAGCCTGTGCATCCTAAAAAGGGTTTGGGAATCTCTGCCAATTTTTTGTATATGCTGCGGGGTAAGGAGCCCACCGATCTAGAGCTCGATGTTTTTGACAAGGCCTTGGTGCTGCATGCCGATCATGAGTTTAATGCTTCGACTTTTGCTGCTCGGGTCACGGCGGCCACTTTATCGGATATGTATTCTTCGATCACCTCAGCGATAGGCACTTTAAAAGGTCCACTGCACGGTGGTGCTAACCAAAAAGTCATGGAGACTTTACTTAAGATTCCCGAGCCGCAGAAAACCGAAGAGTGGACGCGTGAAGCTCTTGCAAAAAAAGAGCGAATCATGGGTTTTGGGCATCGTGTTTATAAAAATGGTGACCCTCGGGCCAAAGAACTGAAGGGGATGAGCGAAAAGCTCGGTCGAGAGAAGAAGAATCTGAAGTGGTATGAGATGTCGACCAAGATGGAAACAGTGGTTGAAAAAGAAAAGGGCCTTTTGCCCAACGTCGATTTTTATTCGGCTAGCGTTTATTATCTGCTCGAGATCCCTTTTGACTTATACACACCGATTTTTGCCCTCAGTCGCATGAGTGGCTGGACTGCGCACGTGATTGAGCAGCTCTCTAACAATCGGCTGATACGTCCTCGAGCAGATTACATCGGGACCAAAGAAGCTTCTTGGATCCCGATGGATAAACGCTAAGCAAATT
>JBILFF010000154.1:0-4241 GCA_044351695.1 Bdellovibrionota bacterium | reverse complement strand
GCAGTTGGAGTCGAACCAAAGACGACTGAAAAGCGTTGCTTCGGATCGCAAGGGCCGTTCTCTCAAAAAGATGAATATCTTTAATTCTAAAACCTCGAGTGATGCGTTTTTCTTTCTTGGTTTTCAGGTCATAAGCATGAAGGTCGGCGTATTTTTTGTAGGCGCCCACCGAAGCTTGCTTAGAGTAGTAAAGCACGCCGTCTTGAATGTTGGGTCGACCGCTCGAGAAATTGGGTCGCACGATTTCGGCCTCGCCAAAAGAATTTTCGTTTCGCTGCCATCTCAATAACGAGTCGCGTCCTCGTTGCGAGACCGAAGCGTAAAGATGTTGTTGTGTGGAGTCCCAGGCAAAAGCACCATTCATATAAAAGGGATGACGCGGGTCAAAACTTGTTGGCGGTCGAAAAGCCTGTGATTTGAACTGGGGCGAATAACTTTGCAAAATCTTTTTCTGCGCTGCGCTTTCTTCGAGCTTCCATTCTTCCCAAAGTCGATCAAAGCTCTTTCCAAAAATCGATGCCGTTTTAAAGTTAAACCAGCCCGGAAGCGCAAAAAAGAATCGAGAATTTTTTTGTGCAAAGTCAAACCACTTTCGCTCGCCGTATTTTTTAGCAATCCACTGGTGAAATCGAATTCCATACCAATAGGGAGCCTGCCCAAAAGGGAATTCGTCATTCCAGTACAAAGCTCGCTCGATGGGCAGTAAATCGTCTCGCGCTGCAGCATCTCGAAAGTACATGTCGATGTAGCTTGATCGACCTCGTCCGGCCTTCGTTAGAGTGGTCTCATTATACATTGCGATTCCTTCGATGATCCACTGAGGCTGAGTGGAGTTCGGAATCACAATCGAGCCGAACAAGCTTCTGAAAAATCGATTTACCCCGTGAGCCATATCGACATGCACGGTGTGCGTAAGCTCATGGGTGAAGAGCATCGTGAGCCATTGATCGTATTCATCGAGGCTGCTTCCATCATCTGGGAGTGTGACATACAGCACGATGGTGTTGTACGGAAACGGCGTGGCGAAACCATTAGCCTGGTCCAAACTGTTAATTAAAACCACCTGAATGGGTAGGCGTGTTTGGGTGCGAAATTGCTGAACATGATGATCATAAATAGTATCGGCGATTCGAGTGAGTTCACGGGCGACGCGCTCGGTTTCTGAATGGTAGTGAATGGCAAAATATTTTGTTTTCAGCGTTTGCCAGTGGAGGCTTGGGTCGATTTGCACAAATCCCAAGTCTTCTTGTTCAATATGAACTTCAGAATTGGGACCATCGTGAGCGATAAACAATAACGATAAAAGAGTAGCGATCATCATTCTAAAAATTCAAACCGAGCGGCCCGATTCTCGATCTCAACCGGAAGGTGCCCCCAGCTTTCTCCGTCGAGCTCTATTCTGACGTTTCGCTGGCTTGTCGTCGATTCAATCTTTAGATGTCTTACGCTTTCGCGCTTCATAAACTGGCCGCTCAACTCGTCTTTAAACAACAGGCGAGCCGCTGCCCAAGACGTACGGAGCCAGCTCGCTGGCCGAAGAGTGATAAAGTCGAGAAGGCTGTCGTGATCGAGGGCTTCGCCCGCCACTCGAACACCTCGAGCACACCAAGGAATATTTTGAACGAAGCCCCCCAAAAAAAAATCGGGTGGCTGAGAGCGTCCATTCACCTCCATGCGAAAAGCGGGATGTCGATAAAACGGCACCACTCGTAAAAGCGTGCGAAAAGCCTGGCGCCGAGTGCTGGGCGCGGGCAGTCGATGTAAAACGGCAGCGGGCAAACCAAAGCTTGCGTGACTAAAAAAATATCGACGAACCTTCTCGCCATAACTTCCAACAAATCGTGCCTCACCCAAATCCATTGCCACCGTGCGTCGTTGCCCGCTCAAAAAGTCTCTCAAAAATTCTAAAAAGGGCTTTGAGTTTTGCCGATGGAGTCTAAAATTGCCCTGACAAAGTTCGCGATGAAAGGCGATGTGAAGCCCAGGTTTTTCGATCGGGGTATTCACCAATTCATGAACTAATCGATCGCCCCCAACAGCGACAACGAGTTCGGCCTGCGTCCGATGCAGATCTCGAAGCCAATGCTCGGCATGTCCCTTGCCCCTGAGCACATGAATCGAAAAATCGTCTGTCAGTGTGCGAATTCGTGCCTCTTCTTTGGGCCAGGATTCGCTCAAATCGAGCTCCAGGGGATCCAAGAAGAAGTGAATTCGACTCATGTGGCCAGCGGATCAATCTTGAGGTGAAGTTCTTTCCACTGCTCTGCCGAAATAGGAGAGGGAGCTTGCGTGAGCGGGCATTGACCTCTTTGAGTTTTTGGAAAGGCAATCACCTCTCGTAAACTCTGACCGCCCGAAAGCACCATGGCGATTCGATCTAAACCAAAAGCTACTCCTCCATGAGGTGGAGCACCGAATGAAAGTGCCTCGATCAAGAATCCAAACTTTTCTTGAGTCTCTTGAGCAGTCAATTTGAGCAGCTCAAAAACTTTGGCCTGAAGCTCAGGGTTGTGAATCCGAATAGATCCACTTCCCATTTCCATGCCGTTGAGTACCAAGTCATAGGAATTCGAAATGACACTCCCTGGATCCTCATGAAATCGATCTACAAACTCGGGCTTGGGGCTCGTAAAGGGATGGTGCTCCGACACCCAACGCTTGGCTTCAGCATCGTACTGAAAAAGCGGAAAGTCGATGACCCAAAGAAATTGCCACTCCTCTTTGCGAAGCGCATTCATTTTTCGACCCAGCTCTAATCGAATATTGCCTAAGCTGTCTGCGACGATCTTCTTTTTGTCGGCACAGAAAAGCAGAAGATCACCATTTTGAATCTTGGTTCTCTCGACCAAGGCTTTCTTTTCGGTATCGCTTAAAAACTTACTGATCGGTGACTGCCAACCTTCAGCAAAATCATCAATCTTGTTGATTTTGATCCAGGCGATTCCTTTTGCACCATAGGTTTTAGCAAAGGGAGTGAGATCGTCGAGATCTTTACGCGAAAGCTCGCCGCCCTGGGGAATGCGGAGAGCTTGGATCAAATCTTTTTTATCGTGAGCCTCACGAAAAACTTTAAAACTCGACTGCGCAAAAATATCGGTGATGGTGACTAATTTCCAATCGAGTCGAAGGTCTGGCTTATCACTTCCGTAAGACTCCATGCATTCATCGTATTTCATCCGACGGAAGGGGGTTTTAAGTTCCACGCCCAAAATCTCTTTCCAGATTCGAGCCCAAAGACTTTCCATCATCCCAAAAAGTCGATCTTGAGTGATGAACGACATTTCGATGTCGAGCTGAGTAAAGTCGGGCTGACGATCGGCGCGTAGATCTTCATCGCGAAAGCATCGAGCAATTTGGTAGTAGCGCTCAAAACCCGCCATCATGAGCAGTTGCTTAAAAAGCTGAGGCGATTGCGGCAGAGCATAAGCCTGGCCTGGGTAGAGTCGAGAAGGCACCAAATAATCGCGAGCTCCCTCGGGGGTGGATTTAGTGAGAAAAGGGGTTTCGATTTCGTAAAACTGATTCTCCTCCATATGACGACGAATCAAATGAGTGAGCTGAGAGCGAATGAGCAGCGGCTTTTTTGCTGCCGCTCTTCGCAAATCCATATAGCGGTACTCAAGGCGCGACATTTCATTCGTGGTGATTTCATCTTCAATGGGAAAGGGGGGAGTTTTGCTCTGATTAAAAATCTCAAGTTGCGTGGCGACGACTTCGATTTCGCCCGTAGGCAATTTGCCATTCACCATGCCCGCAGGTCGGGGGCGAACTTTGCCCCGAATTCCAATACAAAACTCGCTTCGCAGTTCATTTGATTTTTGATGAGCCTGGTCCGAGATCTGTGGATCAAAAACAACCTGGGTTAAGCCATCGAGGTCGCGTAAGTCTACAAAGACGATGCCTCCATGGTCGCGACGGGTTTGGATCCACCCATAAAGAACGACCTCTTGGCCGACATCTTTGCCGCGAAGGGCGCCATTTGTATGGGTTTGTGGAAATTGCTCTAGAAATTTTAAACTAGCTTCGATGGAAGACATTTGATTCATCTAACGATAGTTTTCTAGGCCCAATCAAGCGGTTAAGGATAAAGTTCTTATATATGATTCGAAGTCCTTTGATTTTTGCGCTTTACCTGGTTTTCGCTTTGGTGGTTGTGGTCGGTTGCGCCAGCAAAAAAAGTCCGGCTTTTGTGGCTCGGTTTTCTACCCCCCAAGAGACTTTTGAAACCTGGGTACACTCGG
>JBILFF010000152.1:0-4313 GCA_044351695.1 Bdellovibrionota bacterium | reverse complement strand
CACAAAGAATGCGCGAAATAGCTTGAGCCGAAAAAACTTTTTGCAGGCTGATTGTTCCCATGTCCGATCCCCCGCAACTCTATACCAGAGAAGGTGCTCGGGATGAAGACCCTGAAATCCTTAAGCTTTATTTAAGCCAGCAGCTTTAAGCTGACTCTTTGGGATCCAAACATAAGCGATCGTTCCCCAGCCCAACTTTGAGCTAAAAGAAATACCGCCACCAATCGTCTTTAAAAATTCTCGGGCATGCTGAAGTCCATGCCCCCGAAGCACACCCTTCGTGCTGCCGAGGTTCTGGTTTCCGAGTTGATGAGCAAACTCCTCGGGCATTCCCTTTCCGAAGTCTTGAACAGAGATGCCAATGGCAGGGCCCATGTCTTCGACTTGAACACGGATTTCTCGTTCGGAGCCCTCCTCGATCGCTTCGCAAGAGTTGTTTATAAGATTTGACAACATTCTCTCAAGATCGGTCGTCGAAAAGCGAGTTTCGAGACCCTTCAGTGCGGCGTCTACTTCAAAAGAGATTCTGTAGCCTCGAGAAGTCCATTCGTATCTCTTTTCACTCACCAAAGCCTCAAGACTTTCTGTAAAACTTGGTGTGCTTGCCGATGCAGATCGGGCTTCGACGAGCGTGTCGGTGATGCGCATGACACGAGACAGTGTCTTCGAAATGAATGCTTTATCTTCTTGTGAGAGCTGGGGGCAGCTTTCGACCCAAAAACAAAGAGCGGCCAAAGGCGATCTTAGATCATGGGCGACCTGCGCAAAGGCTTGTGTTGGATTCGATTGTTGAGAGACTTCTGAATTTAATTTCATACACCTGATCCTTTCGTGCAGCACCCCACATGGACTTGGTGTCTTTATAGATTCAGAAACTCTGGACCGATAGATTTATTAAATTAATTATTAATGATATAGTTAGCATAACTGATAACACTAATCTGGCGCCACTGAGGTCCGAGGACTGGAATGAAGATAAAAATCTTAAACTACAGTGATTACCGAAAGTTCGTTCGAGATGTTTTAGAGACCTACCCCAAGAAAGGTCATGGGCAATTTAGAAAAATTGCCCAGACCCTTCGAACGAACACCGTGACCATTTCACAAATTTTTGCAGGTAAACGTGATTTGAGTTTGGAGCAAGCTGTCGAGTTGGCTGAGTTTCTGGCGCTGGATTCCTCGGAGACAAAATGCTTTTTATTGCTGGTTCAAATTTCTCGCGCAGGAAACTCTAAACTTAAAGAACATCTTAAAAGCGAGCTGGCGGAGATTCACAAAAACTTGAGAGAGGTAAAGAAGGTTCTGCCAACGAGCAAAGAAATCTCAGACGAAGCCAAGGCGATTTTCTATTCAGATTGGTCTTATTCGCTGGTGCGCTTGGCGAGCTCTCTTCCCTATATCAAGAATGAAAGTGATTTAGCCAAGTATACGGGACTGCCCAGAGCAAGAGTTGCAGCGATTCTTAGATTCTTGATCAAGCTCGGACTTCTCGTTGAGACCAGTGGACGCTTTCGATTGGGCCCAGCCTCCACGCATTTGGACTCTCAATCCCCCTACATTAAGAGCCGTCAGATTTCGTGGAGAACAAAATCGGCGGAGTTTATGAATCCAGAATCAGGAAAAGAGAATTTGTTCTACACCGGTCCATTTGCCATGGGCGAAGAAGAATACGAATGGCTTAGAGAAGAGCTGCTTCAGTTGATTAAGCAATTCGTGAGTAAAGCCTCCAACAGTCAGGCCAATCTCGTCGGCTGCTTTAATATCGATCTTTTCAAGATGATTTCGAAGCCATAACAGACTCACAAGCCTGAGCACACGAGTGCTCTCCCACGGCTGGGACTGCTTGGACTAGAATTCCTCAACGTAAAAAATTTTTCGTCGACAAATTGTAGAGTCTAGCATGCCAATTCAAGATTCGATCCAGGGCATACAAGTTGCAAAGCTTCACCTCATGGTCGATGGTATCGTCAAATTTTTATTAGCCACTCTTCTCCTTTGCTCGACCGGAGCGACCGCAGCGACCGCAGCGACCGCAGCGACAAATCGAGACTACTACGAAGTTTTAGAGGGATAGGACCTCCAAAGGCCATATTTTTCGTGGCGGGTCAGATCTGGATGCCTGCGTTTTGAGTTTGAGTAAGGCGCAATCGACATAAGATTATCTTTCCTGGGCTGTTTTCCTGATTATTTTTTGGATCTTAAGAAAAATGCTTCGCGATCGTGAGAATCGCGACCCTTTCGGGCGTAAGCCCGCTATCTCGCCCGGGGGAGGCGCTGAGAGACTAACGCGAGAAGCTAAGACGAAAATGGAGCTGCCCGTGTCAATCGTCGGATCCTCTGTCTTCAACCTCAGGCTTGCGCGATGGCGGCATGCTGAGAACCTTGATCGAGAAGTCATGACTAGAAGATCTCTCTAATGTGGGATTCGAGAATAAGTCCCATTTCTTCACCATTGCCGTTTGAAAGATGTTGGTTTCGTGCTTAAGAAAAACAGCCCGCGGAATCAATGGAGCTGCCAGAAATCTAATGTCAGAGGCCAATCGGAGACCGCTCCTTCGCTCGTCGCCTTCGAATATGCTTATTGGCTGATTAAACTCGATGGACTCCCAAACATTTTTATTATTCTCATACCTTGCCAACTCTATCGGGAATTGAATCTCCATTCTTTCGAAGGGAATGCGTACCATGTGATTTTCAAACAAGACCTTAGACGGATTTATATAAAACTCTTCTATAGTTTTAAGAGTCTTGTTTGTGATCAAATCTACGTCCTGATTTAGTTTTTCTAGCGAAATCATTTCTCTAGTCTTTTCCAAGCGACTTAATTCAATCTCGATCCTCTCATTAACACAGGCATAGGAAGATAGCTCACGGCCTAAAACATACTGTGTTAACAGTCGAGGAAGGCAATTCATGATGATTCGAGCCCGGGCGAGGCGGGGAGAAACCGAGTCTGCATCAAGCTCGTGGGCATCATCTCTTGGCTCGCCCAGCAAGTTAGTTACCAAAGAATAGGGAAGAAGGCTGGAAAGATTCTGTTCCGCATGTGAATCAAAACGGTCATCGGGCAATTGCTCAAACGAGAGCGCGGGCTCTATAAAATTTGTAAATGACCCTAAGCTGCGAGTCATTTCTTCGAGATGAAAGTCCATTCGATCTGTGAAGCCGCCGGCCCGACCGATTGTTGAGAGTACTAGAGCACTAAATTCTTTTTTCTCTTGCTCGGTGCGACGTTGAGAGTTCACCTTTTCCCCATCCCTGTGGGGATATTGATAGCCCCCCTCTTTTTCGAGGATCTTTATAGCGGCCTCATTAGACAGTTCGGCAGATTTTTTCAGCTCGATACGAGCGATTTGATACCGCATCTGATGGTATTCAAGATCGTTGGCAACGCGTAACCACTGCCATTTTGTTTTTGGATCAAGCAATAGATTTCCTCTTTGAACTTCATGCAAGATGATTTTCTGAACTGTGGTTGCCTCGATTTCGCCAAAGTTAAAAACATGCGCCAATTCATGGATGGCAAGTGCGACGGTTTCAGCGGGAAGTGCTTCGCGAGACAGCCTTAGAAGACGCTCTTTACTAAGACATATTTGTCCGTTGGTGTGTGAAGCGCCATCTCGAGGACCCTCAGTGCTATGGCAGGGGCCACTTTCTTTTACGTTAATTCGAATAAAACCTTGATCGAGAAGTTCGAAGATTGTTTTTTGATGGTAATTCTCTCTTGAATACATGCCGACAAAAACGTCCAGAGCGCGACGAAGATCATCTTCATGAAAGAGCTTATTACTCCTCTCTTTGCCTTCAAGTTGAATGCGTGAGAGGGAGTCAGCCCACGATGAAAAGCGGGTTCGCGTATAAATGGGTATCGTGCTTTGAAAATCGATGCCGCTGCTGCCCGGAATGATCAACTCCTCGTTAGGTATCCGATACTGCATGCGATAAAGAACGAGTCTTAAGCGAATCAGCAATTGATCAATGGCAAGCTGAACCTCTTCAGGAGTGGAGCGAATGAGATTTCCGCCAGAGCCGTCAACACCGCCAGTACCCGGCGTCGAGCTTACAGCTGAGGGTGTGCTCTTTACATTCGGTGCAGTCGCAACAGATTCAGGAGAGGAGGGAATCGAAGTTCCAGAGGGCGATCCGCAGGCGCAAACAAGTATGGCTACAGCGAAAAGTACCGGCACACAAAGAATGCGCGAAATAGCTTGAGCCGAAAAAACTTTTTGCAGGCTGATTGTTCCCATGTCCGATCCCCCGCAACTCTATACCAGAGAAGGTGCTCGGGATGAAGACCCTGAAATCCTTAAGCT
>JBILFF010000141.1:0-4832 GCA_044351695.1 Bdellovibrionota bacterium | reverse complement strand
CTGGCTGTACTCGGATGATTTTTTGAGCGAGAGCGATTCCATTTCGGACCGGCCGATTTTGAGATCGATACGACAGCCTAAATCGTAAACTTTGTGTGCCTTATCAAAAATCACACAAATGCTTTTCATCTGCCGAACCTGCTTTTTAAGAATTCCGGTCTCTTCTTTCAGCTCTGCCGCCAACTGTCCCAGAACATCTACACTCTGATCTGCTCGGAGCCTTTCTCGAGTAATTCCTCCGGAGGGCATGACTTCTATAAAATTAGGATACTGAGTCACCTCAAAAGACCGATGACCAAAAAGCAGCTCTCCGGTCTTCAAAATACAATATCCACTGACTCCGACGGGCTTCACCCCCATTTTAAATCGTTTATCGACTTGCTGCGCATAGAAATATCTGTAGTCTACGAAATCCACGACAATAATCAGCAGGTCCTCCCTAGACTCCATCCGAACAAAATGAGCGATGCTTCCGTCCTCGAGTTTTGGGTTCTTTTTTTTTGCCGCCTCCCAAAGCTCATTCACTTGAGACTCAAATTTCTTTAAGGTGTCGTGAATCGCTGAAGGCTCGTAGAATACTTCGACTTCATTCACCCCCAAAACTTCACAGCTCGAGACTTCTGCCGTCATTGTTAAAAACTCACTTTCTCAAGTGATTTAATCACAGTCTTCGCTCCAAGCTTAGCAAGATGTCGAGAATTTACATGATGACTGAGCGCCACCACCTCTAGACCCGCTGCCCGTGCTGCGCGCACACCGTTGCGCGAGTCTTCAAAAACTAAGACCCGCTCAACTTTTATTTTAGCCCGATGAAGAGCCTTTCGATAGATTTGAGGGTGAGGCTTAGCCCGCTGAACATCGTCTCCACAAACAAGAAAATTAAAATAGTGAGAAATTCGCAGCTGCGAAAGTATACGACGAGTTAAGCTTCGCTCAGCAGCAGTCACTAAGACTAACTTTATTTTTCGACGATGGCACTTCGCCAAGAGCCTCCGCGCTCCTGGCAGGAGAAAAACTTTTTTTTGATAAGCTGTCTGAATGCAGGAGCGATAGTGATCTAAAAGCTGCCGATTCGAGGGCCGGAGCCGATATTTCTTTTTGAGATAACCGACGACCTCTCGCAAGCTGGGGCCATTGAGACGATCGAATTCTCTTTTCCTTGATCCGGTGATTCCAAAAATTTTTAAAAATTCTAAATGAGCCGAGTACATCGCGGGCAATGTATCGATGAGTGTCCCATCCAGATCTATGAAAAGACACTCGACCGGCTTGAGAATCTTTAGACTTCTCGTCGCCACTTATAAACCCTTCTGACGAATATGCGCGTTAATCTTTTCCCACTCGGGATGTCTTTCGTAAGCGGCTAGAATGTCTTGAGTCGTGAAGTCTGGCTTAAGAGGATATAAGTCTTCAAAGATCTGGCTCACTAAGCGGAGATCCTCCACTGTATCTACCGTCCAGCGATAGCTCGTCACCGAGGGACTCACCTTAAAGTTTTGCAATCTGAATCGAGAGGGGTTTTGATAGATAAAAGGAGTCACGTGCTCACGCTGTGCTTGCATCTTGGCCTCTTGGTAGGCTTGCTTAAGTGCCTCAAAAGAGAAGATCTCAACATCTAGACCGATCGGAAGACTGTATTCGATGGTGTTAGCAAGATAATCAACATGCTTTTCTTTAATGAAGACCTTGAGCATGTCATCAATCAACTCGGGATCAATCAGAGGGCAATCACTGGTGATACGCACAATCGTTTGAGCTTTAAATTTTTCGGCCGCGTCATAATAGCGCTTGAGGACATCCGTTAAATCCCCCTGAAAGTAATCGACTCCCTGTCGTTTAAGCACCTCCAGAAGGGCCTCAATCCCCGGCTCGAAAGTGGTTGCTACCACAAGTCGATCACATTGACGGACACGAGCGAGTCTCTCGAGCTGAAGCTCGAGCAAGCTTTTGCCTAAAATTTTTTTTAATACTTTTTGGGGCAGCCGACTTGAACTCAGGCGAGCTTGGACGATGATGGCGATGGGTCTTCGATCATCCATGTTCAGACACACTCCGCAATAACCAAGGCAGGGCCCCGACTCAGGTCGAGGCCCCGCAAACAACTATGAAGTTTCGTTCTCTTAGAACTGGAGCAGACTCAAAGCGACCTGAGCCGAAGCGTTGGCCTGACCCAAGACTGCTACCCCTGCCTGCTGGAGAATCTGCGCTCTCGTCAGATCAGCGACCTCGATCGCTAAATCTGCGTCACGAATTTCTGCTTGAGCAGAAGAGAGGTTTTCGTTGGTGATATTGACGCTATTCACTACCGCTTGCAAACGGTTTTGAATCGCTCCCAAGTTTGATCTTAAACCCGTCAACTGCTGAAGAGCCGCATCGATATTGGCCAAAGCTTCCTGAGCGCCCTCTTGTGTCGAGAGGTCAATAAAGGCCAAAGCGGTTTCGTCTTCGGGAATCTTGACCGTCTCAGAAAAGCCTAGTGCGTTCTCGGTGTTTGTCCCCGAGATGATGATGTTGTCTTTGGATCGAAGCTCAATCGCTCCAGTAAAGAGTCCTGAAGCAGAGGCCTCAAGACCCGCTGCGGCGCCACCGACCAAGCTGAACTGGCCTGACGCCGTGTTGGTGGCAACTCCTGTCGTCCAAAGAAGGTTTCCGGTTCCAGCGGTATCAACGTTTGTTGACGCCCTGAAAGCCGCATTGATCGTTCCTCCACCTGAAGCGGCCAAACTAAAGTTTGCAGAGCCAAGAGCTCCAATGGCAATGTCGATATTTCGACCATCCGCTGCAACCAACTCGATATCGTCCTCAGATCCCGTCACAATTCGTGCCACAACCCCGGTCGTACTCGCGAACTGATTGACAGCATCGACCAAGCCCTGCACCGAGCTTCCGGTCGCGCCCACAATATCAACACCATTGATCACGAAGTCTCCGGCCCCCAGCTGACTCGGCAGTTCCTCGTCATAAATATCATTGATGGCGACCGTCGTTCCTAAGTTATCAGCAAAAACACCCGACTCTCCGGACTTTCCGTTAATGGCTGTGGTGATGGCCAACGCACTAAACTCTGCCCCGAAGTTTGAAAAGCCGTCTTCGTCACCAGAGATCTCAATTGCTGTAGAGCTTGTTCCTGATCCGAACTGCAAATCTGCAACCACAGCGCTTAGTCGATTCTGAGAGCCTGAGATCAAAGCGAGCTTTCCGAGTGCGGTGGAACGTGCATCACCGATGGTGAAGCTAATCGTTTCGCCTTTTTGAACACCAACCTGAAGATCAACCGTTGAGAAAGTTCCATCGAGGAGCTTCGTTGTGTTGAAGGTCGTTGAGTTGGCGATTCGATTGAATTCCGCCACAAGCTCTACGCGTTCACCATCGAGGTATCCTCGATCCTGTGGTCCAAGAGACCCGTTTGCTGCCTGAACAGCAAGCTCGCGTAGTCGCTGAGCGATGTTGGTCATCTCACCCAGAGCTCCCTCTGCCGTTTGGAGGAAGCCGTTCGCATCATTCGCGTTTCGAACGGCTTGCCGCATTCCGCGGATTTGCGATCGCAAACCCTCGGAAATCGCAAGACCTGCTGCGTCGTCTCCCGCCCGAACAATTCTCTCTCCAGAAGCCAGCCGACTCAGTGCTTTATTGAGCGACTGTGTCGTTTTTCCTAAGCTTCTTTGCGCCGAAAGCGCACTCACGTTTGTATTAATACGAAGACCCATACACCCTCCTTAGTTCAATTGATTCTCTGTTCCTGCCGCTCCGGTGGCAGTGGACTCTACAGCGATTGCAAAGCTCTGAGCCGCCGCTGCGATATTGGCAGCCGCCTTCTCTTCTTCTACTTTCGCTTGAATGAAAATGTAGTGCTTAGTGGTATAAGCGGAACCCTCAACAATAATCTGCTTGCCATGAAAGGTATTGGCATTCACCACAATTGGACCCACAAGATTTGCTGTGATCTGCTTAGGATCCTTAGGAACCGTCAAAAGCGTCAGCACAATAGCATCGGCCTCTGTTCTAATGTTGAGCGCCTCAGTGTCTTCGGGGGCCATCCCGAAAACATAATCTTTAAAAAAGATTCCGGGATCGGTGACCAAGAAGCCCACCTCTGGATCTTGAATGGATACCATCCAGCGGAAGGGCAAAGTTGGATCTTCTCGGTCATCCAACAAAGCAAATTTATCTAAATGATTGAAGCCAAGAAGACCACCCTTCAACTGAAGAATTCGATCTTCCCTGACCTCAATCGACCCAAAACGTTTTGATTCGATTTTCATAGTTGTCTCCTCCTTGGTCATTGAAGCCTCTCCGTGCGGTCATCCGCGGCGTGAGGTTTCAAACTTTTGTAAGCTTCGCGTACCGACTCCATCTCAGAAGGTGCAAAATGAGCCTCTCGATTTTCACGGTGAATGCGCTGATAAATCTCTTCGCGATGCACCACCATCTCTTTTGGGGCAACGATCCCCACGCGCACTTGATTGCGCCTAATGCTCTGGATCACGATTCGAACATCATCATTGATCCAGATGGATTCTCCGAGCTTTCTTGTTAAAACCAGCATTCGCTTACTCCCCACGCCTTAAATCATCGACCTAAAAAATCCATCAGTGTCGGACGATTTAAAATCGCCGCCCCTGAGTTCACTGTCGCCTGTAAAACAATTTGCGCTCGCTGAAACTCATAAGCCGCTTCAGCCATATCAATCTCCTCGTACTGTGATAAAAACTCTTTGTTTAAATCGGACTGCTCTTGCAGCCGAGATTTCAGAGACTCCAGTCGGTTTGTCTTAGCGCCAATAGTGGCTAACTCTGCTTGGACTTGTCGCAGCGCTCCATCGAGATCCTCAA
>JBILFF010000007.1:0-31894 GCA_044351695.1 Bdellovibrionota bacterium | reverse complement strand
CACGCTCGCCGGGTCGCTATTATCTATATTGTTATTGAGAAGCGCTTGCTCGAGATTTGCCAAAGTTTGAAACAAATCGGTTGTGGCGGCAGTCCCATCTCCTAAAAAGAGGGCGTTTCCTTGAATCTGAATTTCAAACCAATCGTCCTCGCCAATCTGAACCTTCTTGACGTTACTATCGCCAGCAAAGGTTACGGCCGGGTCAGCTGCAGGAAAGCTAGCGTCCTTCACGAAGGGACGAGTGTCTGTTCTAAAGCCTGCAAAAATGTATTCACCGTTGATTTGCTTGTTTCCAATAGACAGGAGCTGCTCAGACAGTTGGGCCACCTCACTCGCAATGATGCGTCTCTGTTCAGCTCCTAGCGTGCCGTTGTTGGCTTGAATCGCTAGCTCTTTGGCGCGAATCAGATACTCATTCACCGAACCGACTTCGGACTCAAGAACCTTCCATCGCTGATCAGCAAATTGCACATTCCGATTGTAAAGTTCAGTGCGCGAAAGTGCATCCTTCAGACCCGCAATGGCCTGAGCAGCCAAGGGATCGTCTGAGGGCAAGCTCACTCTTTTGCCCGTCGCCATCTGTTCCGAAATTCTCATCTGGCGCTCACTAGCGATCCCGATGTTTCTTCGAAACAAAGAAAAGGTTGCGCTGTTTGAAACTCTAAAGCTCATCTTATTTACAAATCCATCAGTGTGTTCATCATCTCGTTTGCAATCGCAAGAACCCTTGCTGATGCCTCAAAACCTTTTTGATACCTCATCAAATCCGATGCCTCTTCATCAAGATTCACGGCTGATACATTGTCTCTCTGAATCTGAAGTTTATCGATCAAAGTTTGTCGAGATTGTAAGCTTCCGTTGATCTGACCTGCCAAAATTCCAACGTCCGTCCCCATGCCCGTGAAGAATTGCGAAAAGGTTCTCGAGCCGCCATCCATCGTGAGGGTATTTTGCAACGCAACGAGAGCTTGTGCGTTAGCACTATCTCCCACTCCTGTGATCGCAGGGTCTTGTCCTGCTGCGGCAATAGCATCGAGCGATCCCAAAATATCGCTGTCGAGACTCATCAGGCCTGCGGCTCCGTCTTCGGACGCAACCGTCGCAAAAAAGTTTCGATTAGTATTACCGTCCACCCCATAGCCGTTTTGGTGAATCGCATTCACTCTCGTCGTCAGCTCATAGGCGAGCGTATCCAATTCTTCAATTTTTTGATTGAGGACATCGTTACGATCAATAAGGTTTCCGGCCAATCGCCCCGAGCTGATCTTCGTGGTCAAATCAGCGATACCAGAACCAGATCCGGGCAAAGCCGCCTTAATTGCCACATTTCCGCCGTAAGAAGTACTCTCTTCAACAATTAGCTCAGCCGAGTCGAATCGATTCACCAATGAAAAACCGCTTCCTTGCAACTGAACAACCATGGCTCCATCGGCCGACTCAAAATAATTGATGCCAACCTCGGTGGAGAGCTGACGAAGCACAAGCATTCTCTGGGCCTGAAGCTCTTCTTTGATCACTGGATCGATTGAGTTAACGATCGACTCATTCATCTTCGCCACCTGCTCGGTGAGAGCATTGATCTGCGTCACCCGACCCTTAATGGTTTGCGTCAACCCATTGCGAATCGAGTTGAGATTACGAGTGAGATTTTTAAACATATCCGTCACCACTCGACCACGCTCACGAACAGTACTTCGAAGTGCGCCACTCGCAGGATTCTGACTCAAATCACTCCAAGAGCTAAAGAAAGCGCTGAGAGCACCACCCAATCCTTTACCATCCAGGTCAGAGATGGCTGTTTCAATATTTAAAAGGGTATTGCGCCGACCCTCGAGAGTCCCAAAATCGGACATCTCATTCACAAGCTGACGCTCGACGAATGGATCAATCACGCTGATGATTCCGCTGGCAATCACGCCACCACCCAAAAAGCCGCTTCCAAAAGTGGCGCGACTGCCCACTTGCATCTGTTGGCGCGAATAACCCTCGGTATTCACATTCGCGATGTTATTTGCAGCGACAGCGAGTCCTTTTTGCGAGATCGCCAAGCCATCGAGCGCTCGACTGTAAACACCGCCTAAACCGTTGACTCCCGAACTCATACTTTATTCTCCACCACATGACCGGCAAAGGCCGATGGACTTCCGACGCGACCTCTGGCGTTGTACGTAGCACTGGGACTCAATAAACTTCGTAGCTGTCTGAGAGAGCCATCGATCCAAGTCAGCGAAGATCCTACAAAGGCTGCACTCTCATCTTGGAGAGTACGAATCGATTCAATGGTTGCCAGGAGTCGACTTCGAAGCTGAAGAATCATCTGGCTGTCTTGAGTGCTGAGGCTTTTGCAGATATCTTGAAGCCGGATCTTTTCTTCGGCGATGCCCTTTTCTTGCGCGACTTTTGCAACAAGAGAGCTTCGGGCCTGCTCGAGCGCTTGAATCTTGAGCAAGATGGTCGCCTTGGCCTTATTACTCAGCTCAAGATCATCAATCTTAAGTTTCATCATGAGTTCTTGATCTGACTTAAGATGATCTTGATACTTTTGATAGAGGCTGATCTCTTCAGTCAAAACCTTAGCGAGCTCCTGCGCGATGGTATCTGTTTTGCGCCTCATGCATCCCTCTTCTTCATCATTTTTCGAGCCACTTCGGTCATCAGCGCTTCCTTGATAAAGCTGTCGGCAACCTTCTCATAATCAATGCTGTACTTACCGTCCTTGAGCTTCTTCATCACACGCTCAACTTCTTCCAGGCGGATATCCGGAACATCGGCGACCATTTGACGGATTAAACTGAGGCTCTCGTTTTGATCGGAGAGCTCGATTCGATCCGAATCCGATGAACTCGCTGAAGCCACGCCAGACTTTGAGCTCGCAGCAGGCTTAGCTTTTTTGGATCGATCCGTGCCCTGAATTTTTCCGCCGCCATTGCCGTGAATCTTCATAATCAGAGCTTCCCTGCTTTCACCTGAGCTTTAAGATTTTTGAAAATCAGCTCAGACAGACTGTTCTGCGACTTATTCGTGCTCAGCTTTGCATACTCTTCATCGAGCATTCCCTGAAAAAATTTGACTTTACTGGTGTCACCCCAAGCCCCGCCATCGGGCACCGTTTCTCGCATCTCTTTCATCACTAAGTTCATGAACATGCTCTCAAACTCTTTCGATGCCTTTCGCAGCTCCTCGTCTGAGCGCCCAGCGACTCGAGGAGCTGTTGACGGTGCATTTAAGAGAGCTGAATCGACTAAGCCATCCACTTTCATATGATCTCCAATTCAGCTTGAAGTGCGCCCGAAGCTTGAATGGCCTGAAAGACAGCAATCAAGTCTCGAGGGTTAACGCCGATGGCATTCAGAGCCTTCACAAGATCACGAATGGGCACGCCGCCGGGGATCACCGCCAGCTGACCATCGACTTCTTGGGCCTGAACCTCCGGTGTCTCGACAACGACAGTTTCTCCTTCTGAAAAAGGCTCGGGCTGAGAGATGATGGCATCGGGTTGAATACTGATCGTCAATCCCCCATGAGCGATGGCGATGGTAGAGACGCGAACATCCTCTCCAATAACAACTGTTCCTGTGCGCTCATTGACTACGACCCTAGCCGTGCGATCCGTATCGATTCGCATATTCTCTAGCTCAGCCACTAAGTTGACGACGTTCCCTTTAAAGCTATTGGGTATATTGACTCGAACAGTTCCCGAGTCTGATGCGGATGCAAAGCTGCCTCTTAAACGTCTGTTGATGGCTCGAGCCACTCGATTGGCTGTCGTAAAATCCGCGTGGGCGAGCGAGTAAGTTAGCAATTCGACGTTCGCGAAATCAAAAGGAAGCTCTCTTTCAATGGTAGCGCCCCCCGGAATGGTACCCACAGTGGGATGATTCTTTTTCTCTGACGATCCGCCCGCACCCGCGGCAAATCCACCAACCGTCACAGGTCCTTGAGCCACTGCGTACACTTTGCCATCAGCACCTTTGAGCGGCGTAAGCAGCAAAGTTCCCCCTTGCAAACTTTTCGCATCACCCATCGAAGACACCAGAATATCCATCTTGGATCCCATGCGAGAGAAAGGAGGTAAATAAGCAGTGACGATCACGGCGGCCACATTTTTGATATTCACTTGGGTAGGATCGATTCCGACGCCCAAATTATTGAGCATGGTGGCTAGCGATTGAGTCGTGAAACGGTTTGAAGTTCCATCACCCGTTCCATCGAGTCCAACCACGAGTCCATATCCCACGAGTTGGTTCTCTCGCACGCCTTGGAGCTGTGCGATATCTTTGAGACGAGAACCCGCATCCAATGCACTCATCCAAAAGAGTCCCAAAGCTGAAATCGCAATCATTTTTTTAACAGCGCTCATCCTTGATTCTTCCTTTTAAAATGGCCACACCCAGTCCATCAGTCGTGCACCCCAACCGACATACTGCTTGTCGCCCACCACCCCATGGCCCAAGTACTTAATTTTTGCGTCTGCCAAGAGATCTGAGGCCACAGTGTTATTGATACGAATATCGTCTGGCCGCACAAAGCCACTGAGCTCGACCACTTGATCTTCATTGTTCACGGTAATCACTTTGCGGCCCCGAATGAAAAGAGTGCCATTAGGCAGAACAGTTTCTACAACCGCTTGAACGGTAGCTTCGATCCGACCCGATCGATCTGTTTTACCCTCGCCCTTGAAATCATTTTTCAATCCTGCGTTTCCATCCAGCAAGCCTTTTTGACCCAAAGCATCGGTGCCCATTTTAAGATCAAAGGCGGCATCGATTGAGGAATCGCGATTGGTCTCGGTGTTAGCGGAGCTGCTCGCTTTGGAGTCCTCGCGAATAACGATCGTGATCAAATCACCCACCTTGCTCGCTTTCTGATTTCGAATGATATAAGGACTGCCCACGGATTTCGCCCAGAGACTTGAATGAAGAGGATCCGATGTGGGCTCTGGATTTCGATCGCCGTAGACGTCTTCGCCCGCCTGCAATCTTGCTTCTTGAGAAGCGAGGAGCTTCTCATTAAAGCTCGCCTCAGGCTTCTCGGGCATTCTTAACGAACACGCACCCAAGCCCATCACGAAGACAAGTAGAGCTGCGATTTTCATATTCGCACCTCGACATTCTCGTTTCCGATGACCGTTCCGAAAACTTCTTTTTTTGAATCGGTATTTAAGATTCGAATACTTTGCCCGATTCGACCAGGCTCTTGTGCAACCCCTTTTGCCGTAATCAAAATTCCAGGCCCAACAACTCGAATACTCACACGCTCGCCTCGTCTCACCGCAATTCCAGCATCGAGCCGATTTGAATCGAGCGCCTCACCCTGCTGAACATTGGTGCGAAGAACAGCTCCCACAGGAAGTCTGCCGACGACAGTGCTGGGCGCGACATTTCGTGCCTCTCTCCACTCCCAGCGAATATCGGCCTCGGTGACCGCTTCACCTCGCTTGAGGCTTCGAGACGTGATTGCCACCTTTTTTTGAATAATCGGCTCTATTTTCAGTCGTACATGCTTTAAAAGTCGACCGTCGGTCGTCTCAAAACTTAAAGCTAACTCAGATCGAGATCGATCTTGAATCTGGCTGAGGTCTAATTTGACTCGATCCGAGCTGAATGAAGGATCGAAAGCTTCAGAAGCTTCAAGGACTTTTGCGATCTGAACACGAGGTTCTTCGATCTTCAAGAGCTCCTGGTTGGCAAAGCTCTGCCAATCCATCGCTGGCGATGCCGCATAAATCAATGTAATCCACATCGGCAGAACCAGAAGAATCAGAATAAAAATTTTAATCGCTTTCTCTTTCATGCCCTATCTCATTTGACTCATCGCGCCCATCATATCGTCAGCGGTTCGCACAACCTTTGAGTTCAACTCAAAAGCTCTTTGCGCCAAAACCATTTTGATCAGCTCATCGGCGATATTCACATTCGAGGACTCCAAAAATCCCTGCCGTATTGTTCCTGCGCCATTTTGCCCGGGCGCGGCGATAGTTGCCGTCCCCGATGCTTCTGTTTCGGTATAAAGATTACTGCCCACCTGACGAAGACCCGCAGGATTCGAAAACGTTGCCAGCTGAATATTTCCGACCGGAACAGAGGCTTGCTGACCAGACGGAACACCCGAAATTGTGCCATCGATATTAATGCTGATGTTTGAAACACCAGAGAGCCCACCTACGGGGGGTTGAACCTCGTATCCCTGCTGCGTCACCAGAGTGCCTGCCGGGTTAATCGAAAGTGAACCTGCACGCGTATACGCGTTTCCGACTCCTGGAATGGCCACTTGCAAAAATCCATCGCCCGCTACAGCGATATCGAGATCTCGAGCCGTTTGCTCCATCACGCCCTGAGAAAAAACAACGGGCGTAGAAACCACTTTGACGCCCGTTCCCACTTGCAGCCCAGAGGGTAGAGCACTTCCGTCTGCCGTTGCTGCTCCAGGCTCTTTATAGGTTTGATAAACTAAATCCTGAAACACAGCGCGAGATTGCTTGAATCCACTCGTACTCATGTTCGCAATGTTATTTGAGATCACCGCGATACGAAGCTGTTGTGCTTCCATCCCTGTTCCCGCTGCAAACAATGCATTCATCATACTGGTTTACGCCTTTCCAAACGCTTCTTGTCGAGCTCGAGACATTCGACTCTCCGACTCTCGTGCTTTTTGAATCGATTCAAAAGTTCTCGCTGCCATGATCATGTCGGTGAGTTCTCGAGTGGCATTGACATTGCTTTGCTCCACCGCACCACTCACCAAAGAGACAGATTCGATCTCTTCAAGACTCTCACCCTCTTTAAGTTTAAAAAGCTGAGCGGCCTCGCGCTCAAAGGCTTGGGGGTCGGCATTCACTACTCTTAAGCGCCCCACCACGACCTGACCCACCAAAACACTGCCATCAGCCTGAATACTTGCAGGCCCACCACTCAAGTTGAGCTCTCCCCCATCGCCCTGAACAACCAATCCCTGCGCGGTGACGAGCCGGCCCGAAGCGTCGAGTGAAAATTCACCAGCTCGCGTGAAACGCTCCTCACCCGCTGCATTGCTTACGACAAAAAAACCTTTTCCTTGAATCGCTGCGTTTAAGGGATTGCCGGTATTCTCAATCGCTCCCTGTGTGAAGTCCGTAAAGCTGCCAGCTAAACCAGCGTACTCAGAGGATCTAAAGGGGTTGGGCTCTTGAATTTCAGATCGAAGTGAGGCCTCGGGAGCTCGGGCGTCCGTGAGAGCTTTTTCAAAAATAACGCGCTCTGATTTAAAGCCCGCCGTCGACACGTTCGCCAGGTTGTTGGCGATGATTTGCATTTGTTTAAAGACAGCCTCTTGGCCGCTCACTGATGTCCAGGTGGCACTCATCCAGCAGCGAAAGAAGCAAGCTCCATACCTTCGCTCCGCATCAAATTCGATTCTGATTATTATTCACTTATTTTGCAGAAAGAGCGGTGGAGCGCAGCAGCGAGATGAGCACAGCTGTCAAGAAATCGGCAAAAGGGAGTCGGTATTTTTTGCCGATGGGGGGGTGGACTCAAGTCGTGAATCCCTCATCGAGCCTAGCGACTCAGGAGTTGAAGAACTTTTTGAAGGCCCACATTCGCTTGGGCAAGCACGCTGGCCTGAGCTCTCTGTAGAATCTGAAGACGATTCAGCTCCACGACTTCTGCTACCATATCGGCATCCATGATTTCAGAACGTGCTCGAGATATATTTTCTCTCGTAATTTCATTGAGCAGCTGTGCATGGTCCAGTCGATTGACTGAGGCTCCAATCGACGCTCGACGAGAAATGAGACGATCGATGCCTCCTTCTAAAAATGCCAAAGCTTTCTCTGCGCTCTCACGAGTCAACAAATCAAAACCAGTCCTTATCGAGTTCACTGTTGTTTTTACCTCTACACCCTGAGTGTAAACACTAAGCCCACTACTGCCAGAATTGGGCGAAACGATATCGAGAATTCCATCTCCGTTCACATCAACAGCATGCGCCCAATTGGAGGTACTTGATTGCGAAAGGGTCTGAATACTGGAAAAGGCTCCACTTCCTCGAGCAAACCACACATTTGTTCCAGCGCTGATGTTGTTACCGGCATAGAGATCATCGAGTCCATCATGATTGAGATCAGCAGACTGTAAACGTGTGGCCCAAGTCGTGGTCGAGAGAGTCGCCCCTTGAGTGAAGCCACCCGACCCATCATTAAAAAACATCTGAACATTGCCCGATGCAAAGGCCACACCCGCAAGGTCCTGGTCTCCATCTCCATCAAAATCTCCCGGAGCAAAGTAAGTCCAGGCGCCGCCCCCTGGCGCGGATAAAGCGGTATGAGCACCAAAGTTTCTCGAGCCAAGATTCTTTTTGATAAAGACAGCGGCCCCGGAGGTGTATGTGCTTGAGACCATATCCAGATCTGAATCACCATCTACATCCACCCACTCGGTCAAATGCTCCGCACCGCCCTGAGCATAGTTGTAGGTGGCCACGGCCGAAACCGCTCCAGCGCCATCGCCCCAAAAAATCTGAGTCGCGGCGGGCCATGTATTGGTCGACAAGTCCAAATTTCCATCTCCGTCGATATCGGCGAGTCTAAGCTCTCCGACACCCGTCGTGTTGTTGATCGTGCTTCCCACTGTAAAATTCCCCGTTCCATCCCCCAATCTCACTGCCACATTCGTCCCAGCCGCAATCAACAAGTCTTCGTTGCCATCTTTGTTCCAGTCTCCCACTGCCACTCGAGTTGCCGCTGACACACTCAAAGTCGCACCCGCACTGAAGGCGCCTAAACCATCTCCCAGCCTGAGACTCAGATTGTTAGAGCCCGAATTCACAGAAATTAAATCAATATGGCCATCTTTATTAAAGTCGGCCGACGCCACCTGCTGCGGGGTGTTTGCCGTACTTAAAGAAGAGGCTGTAAAAATCTCAGATCCGATGGAAGAGGTTGATGAATAAGTAAATGTTCCTCTCGCCAAACTCGTCTCGAGCGAGAGAGAAAGGACGTCACTTTTTCGACCACTTAACTGAATTTTGAAATCGCTATAATCACCAAGCAGAGGACTTTTATCAATCCATGTAGCGCTTTGCGCTACTCGATCAAACTCAGCAAGAAGACCTTGAAACTCTTGATTCAAATTAAATCGGTCGTTGCTCGAAAGAGGACCATTTGCCGCCTGAAGAGCAAGCTCTCTCATCCGCTGAGTCAAATCCATCTGAGTCTGAAGAGTGCCATCAGCGGTCATCAGAACCGCACGAGCTTCATTCATATTCAAAACACCTCGGCTCAGGCCACGCATCTCGGAGTCCAATCCTACGGCCTGCGCAAGTCCAGAGGCATCATCTCGTGCCGAGTTTATTCGCAGCCCCGAAGAGAGTCGCTCCAAAGTTCGCTCTAAGGCATTTGAGCTGCGCTGCAGCTGCGTCTGAGCCAAAAGAGATACGATGTTGGTATTAATACGCAACACAAGCTCCCTGACTCAAAGCGCTACTTGCAGCGCATAAAACTTTAGAAAAAATGGACTTAGGGAAGCGGCGAGACACTCATGCGTTAAACTGAGTTAACATTGAGAGAGATGCGTCCAGTCAACCTCATCAAAGCTCTCTCTTTTCTCATCATTCTAGCGGCGCTTACTCACCATGAAGTTTACGCTCTCGATCGCGGCGAACTCTTGCGGCGTGTGCTTGAAAGAAAAGCAAACCCAGGACTCTTCTACCCTGGCATTAACGAGGATCCCCGCAAACTAAGGCATTTGCTGGGTCGATTAGAACGACTTGAAACAAGAATTCGAGCTCAGAAAGAAAGGCGCTGGTGGAAGGGCCGGCCAATCTTAGCAACCCAAGCTGATCTTGAACGGGCTATTGCTGAGGGTAGAGTAAGCCCCATGCGCGACCTTCCCGGTTTGGGCATGAGTACGAACAACAAAATGCCCTACACGACTCCTGTTTTGGAACTCGCTCAGCAAGACATTCTAAGTGCGTTCAATGAAAATTTGATTCGTCGAGGAATCAATCCAGATAAAAAACTGGTCATCACCAGTATCATTCGCACTAAAGAATATCAGATCGGATTGATCGCCGAAAAATACCCTGCCGCCACTCGCAGCAGTCACACCCTTGGAGTCGCCTTTGACATTTCAACCCAATGGTTCGAAGAAAAAGCGCCTGAATATGCTCGAGTCCTTCACGGCACACTCTTTCAGAATTTTAGGAAAGCCGGAAAAGCCAATGTCATTCGAGAAGAGTTGCAAAAAGTTTGGCATATCGGAATCAGCCCCGCCTACCACGATGAACTCTTGATGAGACTCCCCCATTATCCTGGCTGGATTCAATGACAAAAAGAATCTACTTCTGTTGGCACTGCGACAACCGGCATTGCAGCTAAAGACCCTGCAACTTTAGTTTCGTCATTTTTTTGACAGGATTTCAGCCACTCTCATTCTCTTTTATGCTCAGGAGATAGGTTGCTGCGCTGCAGTCAGCACTTAAAAGACACCTGTGGGCTTGGGGATGCTTTAAATGAGTAAAACAAAAAACTTAATCCTCTGTTTTTTTCTGCTCGCTTCAGCCTGTCAGCAAGAAGAAGCGTCGAGGAGTCATGAAAGACCAACCAGTGGAGGAGACATTCTCGCGGGAGGTTTCAATTCCGGAATTGGCACATCGCCAACGACTTCAGTCTTCATGTTTTCACCCCCTCCTCCAAACGCTGCTCGTGGGCTAACTGAAACGAATGCGAAGCAGGAGCCAGATTCTATTCTTGTGGCTTCTCCAGGGTCAGACACGCCACTTACTTTCAATTTAACTGAGGCCCAACTGCAAACCACGTTTTTTAACGCCGATGTAAAGGCAGCTCTAGGGTCAGGCAGCACAGCAAAATTTGTGAATGCTTATGCTCACTGCGCAGTCGCTGGTTCCACCTTGAACAGTGCTAAGCTGGGGGTGGGTGATGCTGCCCGTCGAGCCTTTTCTAATTATATGGATGCGGCACAAGCTTCTTCCGATCTTTTGGATGCGAAATTTAGTTCTCTATATGTCCTCGCTCCGAACTCAGAGCGCCTCGCACTGATCGACATCGCGGGTGAAAAGAAAGTGGCTGTCGAAAAGACTTTGGCGGATGCTAACACTGCTGAATTTAAATTTGCAACTTGCACTCGGAATACCAACGGCAGCTGGGTGGCCACAAACGTCGAAAGGCTTACTTTAACCCAAGGGAATGATCAGTCGTGGATGACATCAACCATATATTCGGTGGCCGGTGATAGCTTCTCCAAAGTTTCTTGGGCCCCTACTCCGTACGACGACACGACTTTTTTAGCTCCTGAGCATCCATTCACGGCAGTGTCCTTTTTACAGACTGAAATGGAGGGCGCTTTTTTTATCTCAGCCTCTTATCTGCCAGGCGAAAGTCAACTAAAGGCGAGCACAGCTTACGTGACTTCAGTCAGCACCAAAGTCGGCCCTGAAACAACCAAATCAGCTTATGTTAACGTCGCCGATGCAAATTTTAAACTCACAGAAGATACCGCCGGGCTGCTCTCTCATTCTCTTTTAGCTCTTTCAACGCAGCAAGCTCGCGGATCATCTAATGTATGCCATAGCCAGAGCGCCAACTTTAAATCTCATTTTGATTTTACCAGTCCGGATACGATGACGATTCAATCTTCACAGAGGCCCTCGGCTTGTGCTTCGCATTCGGCATTTGCTCAGAATGCCGATCTCCGCGAAGCCTATTTAGCTGAAATAAAAAATGCGTTAAGTGCGGCATCGCAGCTTTGCAACTCATCGGCGCCCGAACGCTCTACTTCTCTTTTCATTTTGGCCCTCGCAAATCCAACTCCACTTTCATGTAACGCGGCAAGCCTCACCCCATTTTTGGGGGCACTCGTGAAGGAGGACCCTAATTCTAGCCAAAACACAGCCTATTAGGCTGTGGCTGAAGTACCAAATTAACTCAAACGCGTCTTAATCTCACTGAGGCGCTGCTTGAGCTTCATCTCACCCAGAGTCATAAAGCGACTCTCTAAAGACTCAGGGGTGACCATGGGCTCTTCACGCATCGTTCTTTGATTCAAATCCTTCTTCATCTCAGCAATCTTCTCAAAGAGCTTGTCGATTTGAGACATCTGAAACTCCATGGTTTTTTCGATCACCATAAAACGCTGGCTTGAAGGTTTCGGTCGCTTAAAGTTCTGCCTAAAAAAATGATAGTGTAAAAGTAAAGCCTGCAAGGCGATCCACTGAATCACCGCCAGAGCACTCAACATGGCTAACACCGGGTTGGCCATCACCCAGCCTGTGATTTGCTGAGTCCACTCGAACATCATTTGGTTCAGAATCATATTTACCTCCCGCCCCTAAAATCAATCACTCTACTTTTACTCCGCTGACTGAAGATGCTCTAGATCTTCGATATTTTCTTTCATGGGAGCCAGCTTCCAATTTAACTTTACCAAAGCTCGAGCGTGAATCTGAGAGACTCGCGACTCTGAGACTTTTAAGACTTCAGCAATTTCTTTGAGAGTCAGCCCCTCATAATAGTAAAGTGCTGTACAGATCTGCTCGTCCGATGTCAGCTTCTCCAGCGCATCAATAATGCGTCGCTTAAGATCTTTAATTTGAATTTCTAAATCCGGATGGGGTGAGCTTCGATCCTCCAGATAATCGAGCAGATTTTTATCGTCGCCATAGGTCTTGACCACCTCATCGTACGAAATCATACCGCCCGGCTGAACATAAAGGATCATGCTGTAATAATCTTCGAGACTCATCTCTAAAGCTTTTGCGATCTCTTGATCTTCAGGGACTCGAGACAAATCAGCGGCGAGTCTTTTTTGAAGAGCCTCAAGTTCACGCATTTTTTGGCGAACACTTCGCGGAATCCAATCTCGACTTCGCATCTCATCCAGCATCGCGCCGCGAATTCTAAATTTAGCGAAAGTTTCGAATTTGATCATGAGTCGGGGATTAAACGACTCCAACGCCTCCAGCAGGCCGATGTTTCCACACGAAATCAAATCATCAATCATGTGGTTTTGAGGAAGACGCGCTGCCAGACGATAGGCTGTGATCTTAACGAGTGGAGCATACTTTTGAATCAAAGCCGTCTTTTCGTCTTTAGAGAGAGGCCCAGAATGCTTTGCGTATTCACCCAAGTGTTTTTGCATATCTTTGACTCAAATCACCCTGCGAGCTTTTACTACTTTCTTCCTAAGGCCTGTTGAACAAAAAACTGCATTCCTGCTTTTTTCTGCTCCACTTCTAAGCCTTCTACTTTTTTTGCAAAGGCATGAAAGCTCTTGGCAATCTCACTGCCTTCATCAAATTTTATCACAGGCTTCTGCCGAGTGATGGATTGACGCACTTTTGGATCGGTCATGAAGCTGTGCATATGCCAGAGCTGCACCCCTTCCAAGAACTGATCCGTCGCGTTAACGAGAGACTTAAAGATATTGTTCGCCTCAGCCTCTGACGCACACTGATTGGTAATGATATGAAACGTCTTCTCGCCGTATTTTTGCGAGAGGACCTTCATCAGCGCGTACGCGTCTGTGATCGATGTGGGCTCGGGGGTGACCACGACAAAGATGAACTGAGCCGCCGAATTTAAATACATCACGTTATCCGAGATTCCCGCAGCCGTATCGATAATCAGATAATCAAAGAGACCGTCGATCTGCTCGAGCTGATCCATCAATGATCTCTTGTTGTCTGCACTCATCTGAGTGAGCTCCTGCACGCCACTAGAGGCTGGCAATATTTTTACACCATCAGGCCCTGAAAAGATGACTTCTTGAATCGTCTTTTGACCCGTTAGGAGATGCTGAAGATTGTAGGGGGGCGAAATGTTGTAGATGATATCAATGTTGGCGAGCCCCATATCGCCGTCAAAAATCAAAACCTCTCTGCCTCGCGCTCGAAGGGCAAGCGCGAGATTAGCGGTGACCTGGGTCTTTCCGACTCCGCCTTTACCGCTCGTCACCGAAATCACTTTGATCGGTCGACTGCCAAACTTTTTTCTTTCAATCTCACTTCTGAGTTTTGTTGCTTGATCCATGAATTCCCCTCTTAATGATCCACTCGCGTAATGGTTTTTGCAAAATCTCGACTCGAAAATGCAGACAGATCGTCCGGCACTTCTTGCCCGTGCCCGATAAAAGAAACGGGTATAGAGTACGAAAGAATGCTGGCGAGCATTCCACCCCAGTTTTCGGTTTCATCCCATTTTGTGAAAAGTAAGTACTGTGGGCCAAGTACTCTAAAAGCTTCCATATGTCGGTCCAGATCGCCCGATGCCATTCCGACAGGAAGCGCGAGGTGCGTTTCTAAACGAGCGCGCAGAACAGGATCTCGAAAATTAATCTGCTTTTTAAGTTCTAAGATTTTTTCGGAGTCCCGCGGAGAAACACCAAAAGTATCCACAAAAACACTATCGACCGAAAGGGCTTTGAGTTGCTCTTCGAAGCTCACATCTGGCCGCAGCTTGATAAACGGCACCTCAAGAATTCGAGCGTAGTGAGCTAACTGATCAGTGCCGCCAATTTTATAGTCATCGAGCGTGACCAAAGCGACTGACCTACCCAATTTCAGTTTTTCAAAAGCAGCCATTTTTGCAATGGTCGTCGTTTTTCCGACGCCCGTGGTGCCTACCAGGCAGACAATCTTGGGCTTGGGATTCTCGGCATTCTTTCCCTCCTTGAGATAGCGCGACAAAATGGGCTCAAGCATCTGGCCAGAACTTTCGGCATCCAAGCGAAGACCTTGATCTTCGATTTTTTGGAGAAAGGAGTAGATCTGTGGATCAGTCATCCCTTTATCGCGCCAGAACTGCATGATTTGCTGAATCGACTTTGGCAATTCGGACTCTTTAAACTTTTGCTCACTGATAAAGTCTTGCAACTTATTCTTGAGTTCGTTGATTTGAGACTCAAGCAAGCTCGTTGAGGCTATTCGCTCGGGACGCTGAGGCTTGAGACCTTTTTTGATTTCTTCCATTTCTTTTTGCAGGGGCTCGATGAACGTCTTCATGGCGTAAAGCTGACCCATCGTTCCCGATGGCGGCGTCATCGTGCCGGCCCCGGGAGAGACCTCTTGAGCGGCCTTCTCGGCCATTTTTTTCACCTGCTCCGTGAGTTTTATTTTATCCGCGCTCTTTGCCTCCGCTTTTGAATCGCTCCGACTCAGGGGACCGGAGGATCTTTTGAACACTCGACCAAAAAAATTGGGCTTCACGCTCTCGGATGCCGGATTGATCGCTTGGCGCTCAGAGTCTTCTGTCGAAAGTGTCAGTTGAAACCGAGGGCTGAGCTCTTTACGATCAATGGCCGCCGTTACCTCTACGGAGTTTCGGCCTAAGATTCCCGACTTAATCGGATCTGCTTGAAGGATGATCGCCCCATCTCCCAGCTCTTGCCTGACCATCTCTAAAGCTTTCTGAAGCGTTGGGGCTTGGAATTTCTTAATTTGCATTCCCATGATTTACTCCCTCCTTAGACCTTAACAACTCCAATACTCTCAAGCTCGCCCAATGAGCTCACCTCACTGTGCGAGATCACGGAGCAGTTCTTTACCTGTCTCTCGATTAACTTTCTGAAGTACATTCGAATACTGGGCGATACGAGAACAACAGGCTGTACACCCTCACCCGAAACTCGCTGACACTCTTTTTGTAGAGAATTGATCATATCGAGTGCTTTCTTAGGATCCATCGTGATCTGAACGCCCTCATCTGTTTTCACAAGGCTTCGGGCCAACGCATCATCTAACTCCGGATCCAAAACGAGAACCTTAAGACGCCCGTCTTGAGAAAAAGTCGATGTAATCGTCGGGGCTAAGGTCTCTCGAACAGCTTCTGTCAGAAGGTCTGCATCTTTTGTTCGGCTCGCATGATCACTGAGTCCTTCTAAAATACTGGGCAGATCTCGAATCGGAATGCTCTCGCGCAGCAGATTCTTTAGGATTCGCAAAACCTGAGAAACACTTAATGCTTCCGGAATTAAATCTTCAACCACCTTTGGATGAGACTCCTTTAAGCGATCTAAAAGCTTACCTAGCTCTTCTCGACCTAAGAGCTCATGCGCATGCGCCCGAATGACTTCAGAGAGATGAGTGGCGAGTGTGGTTGAATTATCTACCACGGTGTAGCCCATGAGCTGAGCCTGATCTTTTTGCTCTTTGGTTATCCAAACCGCAGGCAATCCATAGGCTGGCTCTTTCGTATCTACTCCCTCAATCCGTCGAGACACCGAGCCGGGATCAATGGCCAGCATCCGATCTACAAAGAGCTCGCCACCAGAAACTTTGACCCCCTTCAGAAGAATCGAATACTCTCCTTGGCGGAGTTGAAGATTGTCACGAATATGAATCGGCGGAACAACAAAGCCCATCTCTTGTGCAAATTGACGCCTCAAATGAGTCATTCTCTTTAAGAGATCTCCGTTTTGTCGCTCATCGACTAAGGGAACAAGACCGTAGCCCACTTCAAGCTCCAAAACATCGACCGGCGCGACCCAGCTTGCAGGATCCATCTCGTTCTTTTTCTTGGGATCATCCTCTGAGCCCTGAGCGTTTTTGATCAAGGCCTGATGAGCCTCTTCGGCCGAAAGCTCGTCATTTTTCTTTTTTGCTCGAGCGCCCATGTAAAAAAGCGCCGCCGCTGCAAGAGCAAAAGCTATCGTGGGCATCTCTGGATGAAGCGCTCCTACCGCTAACACTAAGCCTGCTACCATAAAAGCTTGAGGCTGTAACATCACCTGCTTCGTAAAATCAGTGGTGAGATGATTGCCCGCATCCACCTTGGTCACAACGATACCCGCCGCCATCGAAACAATAAGCGCAGGAATCTGACTGACGATGCCATCACCTACCGTGAGAATGGTGTAGGTTTCTGCAGCGGTTGAGGCACTCAGATTATGCTGAACAATTCCGATGATCAATCCCCCTAGGACGTTCACAATCGTGATGATGATTCCCGCAATTGCATCTCCACGGATGAACTTGCTCGAACCGTCCATCGATCCGTAAAAATCTGCTTCGATTTGAATTTCTTTTCGGCGGCGCTTAGCCGTTGCCTCGTCGATGAGCCCTGCGTTTAAGTCTGCATCAATCGCCATTTGCTTTCCGGGCATGGCATCCAAAGTAAATCGAGCCGCGACCTCGGCAATACGTCCAGCACCCTTTGTGATCACGATAAAATTGATGACGATCAAAATAACGAAGACAATAATTCCAACCACATAATTACCGCCGATCACAAAGTTTCCAAAGGTCTGTATGACCTGTCCTGCCGCCGCATGGCCCATCTGACCATCTGTTAAGATCAATCGTGTACTGGCTACATTGAGCGCCAATCTGAAAATGGTGAGCATTAAAAGGACCGTCGGAAAGATGGTAAAATCCACTGGTCGATGCGAATAGATCGAAATTAGAAATACCACGAGTGATGCGGCAATCGAAATCACTAAAAAGAAATCCATGACCACCGCTGGCAGAGGAATCATCATGATCAGCACAAGCGCAATTGCACCGAAACCCATCAAGGCTTCTTTGTTCCTCATCAGGTTCGAAAGACTTGGACCCGTCGTCGACGGAGCCAATGCTCCTGTGTTGGATCTTGCGCCCATTAGCTATTCACCTCTCGCGTTAAAAGAGCCGAGCGCGGCACGCCTCCTAAAGACTTGTACTTTCTCTTCATCTTAATGACGAATGCAAGAACCTCTGCAACCGCCGAGTAGAGTGACTCCGGAATCGTTTCTCCGATTTCCACATTTTTAAAAAGAAATCGTGCTAGTTCTCTTTTCTCTAAAACAGGAACGCCACTATTGATTGCGAGCTCCTTTATTCGCAGAGCCACAAAGCCAGCCCCTTTTGCCACCACCACTGGAGCACGCATCTCGCCCTTCACGTATTTAAGTGCCACTGCGACATGCGTAGGATTAGCCACAACCACATCTGCTTGTGGAACTTTATCCATCATACGAGCACGAGCGGTCTCCCGCTGAATTTGTCGAATTCGCGCCTTCACGTGCGGATCCCCTTCTCGTGCTTTGAACTCATCTCGCACTTCTTTCATGCTCATCTTCATTCGCTCAGAGTAACTCCAGCGCTGAAACCCCAGATCTAAAAGACCCAGCGCTCCAATGAAAAGCAAGCTGGCCAAAAGCACCTTCCAAATCATCGTGATCATATACTCGAGAATCAAAGCAACGGGTGCTGCGCCGATTTCGGTCATTCGATCGATTTCACCGCGCAAAACAAAGTAGAGGATAATTGAGAACACACCGATCTTCATCACCGACTTAACCAATTCAACGGCTGTTTCTTTAGAAAAAATCTTTTTAAAACCATTCAAAGGATTAATTTTATCGAGCTTCGGCTCCAGCTTCTCGGTCGTTAAAAGAAATCCGAATTGGCCTACATAAGCGGCAATCCCAAAAATAAAAACAGCGATGAGGATTGGACTCGAAATCAGAACCACGTCCCAAATACTGCTGGCAATAAATTGCATCGCCTCTTTTTCATCTTCGGGCAGGCCCTTCTCTAAAGAAAAAAAAGACCGAAAAACTCGGCTCAGCTTTTCACCCCACGAATTTGCTCCAAAATATATGGCGAGCGAAGCCCCCAGAAAAACGATAAAGGCCGCAAAATCCCTAGACTGAGGAACATCGCCCTTCTCACGAGCATCCTCGAGCTTTTTAGGCGTCGCGTCTTCTGTTTTATCTTCATCTGCCATGAATCAAATTCCTCGAAGCTCCTGAATCACCTCAAAAATCTCTGGGCGCATACTCTCAGTCAGCTGCGTGACTAAAACGCGCATCAAGGGCAGAGATGCCATCACGGCAATCAAGCCCAAAATGGGACCGGCGATAAAACCGACATTGAAATAGATATTCATTTGAGGAGATAGCTTTGTCAGTACGCCAAAAATAAGATTCAAAAGCATGATCACGATGATCACCGGTGCGGCTAACTTAATTCCAATCACCAGAAGTTGCGTCAAAAGCTGGCTGAGCGAACCAGTGAAAAGAGTTCCTAAAGGGGTGCCCATCGGCATGAGTTCAAAGCTGCGAACGACGCCCTCGATGATGATGTGGTGACCATCAAGATAAAGAAAGAGCAAGGCCCCGATCAAAAAATAGAATTGCGAGAGGATACTGGTCATCCCCTGAGAGTTGGGGTCAATCACTGTAGCAATCGAGTAGCCCACCTTGAGACCCACGATTTCACCCGCAACCTGGATGGCTGTAAAAATCAGCATCGCTGTAAATCCAATCACTATCCCAATCGTTACTTCTCTCAGAATCAGCTGAAATAGGTAGAGATCACTCTCTAGTGCGAGCGGATCTTTAAAGTTGATCTGAGGAAAAATCAAAAGCGCTAGGACCACTGCAAACGCGATTTGAAACATGGGGGGAATCGATCGACTACCTAGAATCGGAGCAACTACAAAAATTCCAGCCACACGAAAGAGAACCAAGAGAAAGACGATGAGGTCTTTCGCCTCGACGAGCTGAACGATCTTGCTGAAGTCCGTATCGATCACTGAATAAACCTCGAAAAATCAGAAAATATTCCGCGAGTGAACGTCATGAGCCTCTCAATAATGAAGCCTCCAAAAGCGATCAAAGTCGCATAGATGCCGACGATCTTGGGGATATAAGCGAGCGTCATCTCGTTGACCTGCGTGGTCGCTTGCAAAATACTCACCACCAAACCCACGACCAGAGCCACCAGCATGGCGGGCGCTGACACCATTAGAATAAGCATCAAGGTGTCAAAAGCGACACTCTGAATGAAACTCGCACTCATACAGCCCCCTGAAAGCTCTTCACAAGCGAGCCCACGATTAGATTCCATCCGTCCACGAGGACAAAGAGCATTAGCTTAAAAGGCAGAGAGATGATGACCGGCGGAAGAACGAGCATCCCCATCGCTAGAAGAATCGAGGCCACGACGATATCGATGACCAAAAACGGAATATAAATCATAAACCCAATCTGAAAAGCGGTCTTCAACTCAGAGATGATAAATGCTGGAATGATCGATGCTGTTGAAATCTCGTCCGGGCTTTGAGGGCGCTCTTTGCCTTGGAGGTTTAAGAAAAGGGCGAGGTCTTTATCGCGAGTATGCTTTAACATAAATTCGCGAATGGGTTTAGCTGCAGCCGCCAGCGCATCCTCTTGCTTGATTTCGTTCTTGGTGTACGGAGTGAAAGCATCGTTCTTGATGCGATCAATCGTGGGACTCATGACCACAAAACTCATAAAAAGCGCTAAGCCCACGAGGACTTGATTGGGCGGTACATTTTGAACGCCGAGGGCCTGACGCAGAAGTGAAAAGACAATGATGAATCGAGTAAAAGAGGTCATCGTGATCACAATGGCCGGAGCCAACGATAAAATAGTGATCATCAAAAGAATCTGTAAGGTCGTGCTGATTTGCTCAGGCTTTGTTGAACCCCCTAAACTTACCGAAACCGTGGGCAGTCCCTCGCCCATGATTTTATAGGGAATCAGAAGCACTAAACCGATGACTGAAAACAAGAAAAGCTTGTTGGCTAAACTACGCATGACTGACTCTCTCTCCCGCATCTTGCACTGAGCCAACATTCAATCGTAAATCAGCCTCAGCCAATCGAGCCATCGACTGATCGGTCATCCCCACCAATACTTTTTTACCGCCGAACTCAACCACCATGAGCTTTTTTTTGCCTCCGAGATCTTGCGTCGCCAAAACTCGGATTTGGTCGATCGAGTGCTTGCTTTGAAGAGGCTGAATGTATCGTCGAAAAACCCAAGCCATCACAAAAATGAGTCCTAGAACCAGACCCAAACTGCCGATGGTTCTCAACAATGTCATCCAAGCCTCTTGTTCCATCTTCAATTCCTTAAGCGAGCTTATCTAAACGGTCGGTTGGGGAGATGATGTCTGTCAGACGAACGGCAAACTTATCATTCAAGGTGACGACCTCTCCGCGAGCGATGAGTTTTTCGTTCACCAAGACCTCCAGCGGCTCACCCACAATTTTCGTCAGCTCGATGACAGAGCCTTGTCCAAGCTGCAAAAGGTCATTCACCAACATTCGGGCGCGACCCAATTCCACGCTGAGTGTGAGTGGGACATCCAATAAAAAATCAATAGGCTGCCGGCCCGCGGCTCCTTGGTCCTGTAACTCCGGCTGATTCACTGGGTTTCCACCTTCATTGGCCATCTTTGCTTCTCCTTATTCCTCAGACTGATAACGATTTTGTTGAAACACTTGATCTACTTGAATGGATTGCTGACCCGCGCTGATTCCCATTCGACCCGCAAATTTTTGCACTCCCTCAATTTCGACAGGCAAGTGCTCAGAGGCATATCGGTTGAGCTGAATCACATCGCCAACCTTAAGGGCGAGAACTTCTCTCATCGTAATCTCGGTCTTTCCCAAATCGACCTGAACATGCGCTTTTGATTTAGAAAGATTTTCTGCGATCCAGATTCGCCAATTCGGATTAGGTTGTGATTGCTCTACGAAAGTATGGTCTGAAAGTAGCTGCTTGATCGGATCAAGTGCGAAAAGAGGAATGACGAGTTGTATCTTGGAGTTGATCTCTTCAAAATTTATGCCGAAATCAATGACAATCACCACGTCACTGGGCGCTACGACTGAAACATACTCGGGATTCGTCTCAGACCGCACAAACTCAAAATTTAATTCAAAAATGGTCTGCCACGCCTTTTCGAGATCGGACGTAAAATACTGAACGATCTTTTGAATCATTTTGAGCTCGATCGTCGTAAAATCGCTTCCACTCCCCTTACCCATCTTGCCAATTTTTCCGCCGCCAAAAATATTATCGATCAAACTAAATAAAAAGCTGGGCTCCATCTGAATAATGGACTGCCCGATCAGTGGCGCAAGACGCAAAATCGACATACAAGTAGGAGTCGGCAACGTCGATATCCATTCACCGTATCGAAACATCTCGGTCTGAAGAGTATCAACGACCACATTTTTTCTCACCAAGCCCGAGAGAGTTTGTCGAAAGCTCCTCTGAAACCGATCATGAATAATTTTTAGTCCTGGAAGACGAGCACGAACGAGCTTTCGTTGTTTACGAAAATCATAGGCTTGCAGGCTCCCTCCGTTTCCTGCATTCGAGCCCGTCGCGACATCACCCTCTTTGACGGCGTTGAGAAGCGCATCCACTTCGTTTTGGGAGAGAATTTTTTCGTTACCCGTACCTTCTTTTTCAGCCACAACAATTCCTCACTGAATGACGAACTCCGTAAAAAAAACTCTCTTGATTCTGCCCGTTACCAAAACTTTGTTTATGCGAGTGAAGATCTCATCCTGCAGAATCTTCTTGCCGTCTGGAGACTCCACATCGGTCATTCGTTTGGACGAGAGCAACATCACCATCTCATTACGGATTTGAGCGAGTCGGCCCTCGATCTCGGGTCGAACTTCTTCAGCCTCTAGCTCAAAGCGAATCTCCACTTTCAAGTAGCGCGGACCTCGCCCATCCTCGATCAAGTTCACTACAAAAGGCTCAAGACCGTACTGGGGGCCAATCAAAGTCGTCACATCCTTTACCTTTGTTGGATCTACTTTTTGCTCGGCAACGGTCGGCGCTTCGGGTGCTGGCGCTTCCTCTTTTTTTCCACTCAAAAGAATAAAGGCGGCGATTCCGCCACCCAAAAGAACCACCTGCCCACCAAAGAGGATAAAGATCCACATGGGGATCTTCTTTTTGGGTGCCGCGTCTTCTGTGCCCTCCTGGGCAACTTCTGCTTGTTCTGCCATACGTAAAAAACTCCCCCGGTGAGTGGAAGGTAGCAAAGGCAGGGCCAAGTTTCGGATCGTACTAAGTAGTGACTGCTCATCAGCTTTTCATTAACTCTTGTTGAGATCCTCAGCGTCAAATCGTCAGATTCTAGACTTTTTCGTCAATGACGTGACAGCTTTGCCGCTTCGCCCTATATCTCGCTAATCTCATGAGTTTTTTATATTTTGATTTTCAGATTCAGGACCTCGCAACGGTAGGGCTTCTCGTATTTTTAGAGGGCATCCTCTCGGTCGATAACGCGCTTGCCATTGCATTGATCGCCCGAGGCCTTCCCAAAGAAATGCAGCGTAAAGCTCTTACCTACGGCATCGCCGGAGCGATCATTTTTAGAATCCTCGCTCTTTTTACCGCTGAGCATTTAATGGAATGGGTTTGGATTAAATACGTAGGCGGGGGCTACTTACTCTTCATTGCCCTCAAGCACTGGCTGAAGCCCGACACACACGGCACTTCGGCCTCTAAAAACTACAGTGCGCTCAGCTTTTGGAAAATAGTCGCCCTGATTGAACTCACTGACATCGCCTTTGCCGCTGACTCGATTCTGGCAGCAGTTGCGATTAGCAAAAAACTGTGGGTCGTGATTTTGGGGGGGGTTTTAGGCCTTGTAGCGATGCGATTTGCCGCTACCGTTTTTATTAAGCTACTCGAAAAATTTCCGAACTTTGAGCACGTTGCTTACCTCTTAGTTTTTGGTGTTGGACTGAAACTTGTTCTCGATGCGCTTGAGATCCCCGGGGTCAACTTTCACTCTGCTCAAAGCCCAGCTTTTTGGATTTTTTGGGCTTTCGTCGTCGTTTGCTTAGCCTACGGTTTTATGCGTCGGCCCAAAGCGGAAGTCCGAATTCCACTGGAAGCGCTCAAAGAAGAAGAGAAACAAATCGAAAAATTCGAAAAATGACTCAAGCCACATCGGCTTCATGAAACAGCTTAGGCCGACCATGCCAAATCTTCAGACTCGCCTCAGCGCGCCCGTCTTTGTATTCAATGAGAGCAAAGGTGCACTCCAGTCGAGTTCCGAGACGATCGAGTTGAAGATGCGTCATCTCGTTCCAAGTCCCGGTATTGATGTATAAGCCTCGGGTTCCCACTTGTTGAAAGCTCGGGCGATGATTATGGCCAAAAATGACGGTGTGCACATTTTCTCGTGTCGACATGATACGCTTTGCTGCATCATCCAAATCCGGAAACAAAGGCGCTTCAAGCATAATCTCGATCGTTTTTCGAATCGATGTATTGCGACGAGGATCTCGACTAAAGCGTGCGATGGCAAAAAATTTAAAACACATCCCGATAATCCTGAAAAAAAAACGAGGATCCATCACCAGCAACCACTTCATATAGGTTCCAAAAGGCAGCACTTTGTCAAAATGTCGCCGCGTTCGCTTGATGTGATTAACTACATGAACCAAAAAGTAGGTTCCCCAAGGCTGATTCAGCACTGGCTCGGGGAGAGCCTCTTTTAAAAAAAACTTCTTCCGATCAAAAGCGTTGGCCACCTCATATTGATTTCCGTGCTCAACATAAATGCCATCGAATTCGTAGTGATCAATAATCATACGAGCCTTTTCACCGACGGATTGCCGAATCAAAAGCTGTACTGAAGGAAACAAAATGCCAGGATCGTGATTGCCCATGATAAAAGTAACGGACTTGCCGTCTTGCTGTGCAAAAAACCGAATCGCATTTATCACGGCTCGATGGCCATCCAAAATCGCTGTCATCCGACGAAGAGCGGTCAGCTCCGTTACGACCTCTGGATCAATCTCTTCAAAATCAATCATCAAGAGATTAAAAAAGTCTCCATTCAAAATAAGCTCGACCTCAGCTGATTCATAATCCCCCGTCGAAAAGAACTGCAAAAAATCGATAAACTCACGGTCGTGAAAAAAATCCTCTAGAATATTCAGCGATCCATCCCTCAGACGATGGCCCGAGCCCAAATGAAAATCCGAAACAACGAGCTTGAGCTTTAGGGCTGGGGCATCCATTGCGGAGCCTCACTATTGGCGCCGTCAACGACCCGAAGAAGCGCCTTATCTTGAAATCGAGGATTGACGCGAGCCATGATTGAGGACTCGCTGTGATCGCCAGCGACCTCGATCAGCATGCTACCAAACTGAAAACTCACTGCTCGTACAGAAAACTTAAGCTCCTCTTCAAAAATTCTCCGAACTTCTGAGCCCGGCATAGGCCTCACCCCTGGCCGCCAAATCATTTCGATCGCAGCTTTTGCTCCAAAAAGAGTGGCGGGCGAATCCTGAGACGAACTTCGTGACGAAACCGCCTGTACCACCTGTGCCAACATCACCATCTTAATCATGCCGGCCTCTTCAATTTGACTCAGTGTTCTAAATCCCTTGATATAAGTGGCCGCATTGGCTACCCGCTCTACCCGCTCCGATTCGCTTAAGCCCGGAGGCAAAGTCTGCTCCACTGCTTTTTTAAAAGCAGCGTTTTTAGCCTGCTCGATACTACCCGCAGAGTCCCCAGCCTTGACAGGCTCCTCAACTGAAACTTGGATTTCAACGATCGAATCGGCAACCACTTGTGCGCGCACCTCTGGGCCGCTAAGAGCGAGCCAAAACAGACCTCCTAAGAATCCAAGACGACAAAACCTTCTTTTTTCCATTGTTCTATCCTTTTCTTTGGCAGCTCTACCGTCAACTCCATTCGATCTGATTCAAAATTCTGCGTCAGAACATGGCCCTCTCGAAAGGCCAAGGCCAATAAATCACCACGCCCCTGAGGCAAGACCAAACGCACTCGCTCGCGTCCATGTCCGAGGAGGTCGGCCATCTTCTCTCTCAACTTATCAAGATTCAAAGATTGCAAGGCCGAAACAAAAACCCGTCGGGGACTCTGCGCGATGCCAAAATCATTGTGCGGTAAGCGATCAATCTTGTTGTAAACTTCGAGCGTGGGCTTGTTCAAACAGTCGAGTTCTTCTAAGACTTTTTCAGTCGCGCGCTTTTGACTTTCCCACAAGGGATCTGAGCAATCCACGACGTGCAAAAGTAACTCGGCATTTTGAACTTCTTCTAGCGTTGCTTTAAAGGCCTCGACCAACTCCGTAGGAAGCTTTCGAATAAAGCCTACAGAGTCTGTCAGAAGAACCTCAAAGTGTCCTGGCAGCTCAATACGTCGCGTGGTGGGGTCGAGTGTTGCGAAAAGCTTGTCGGCAGCCAACACTCCCGCCTCAGTGAGCTGATTGAAGAGGGTACTTTTTCCCGAGTTCGTGTAGCCCACCAAAATCGCTTGCGGCACTGGCACAGAGCGTCTTTTCTCTCTTTGAATCTTTCGACTGTTTTGAACTTTTTTAAGCTCATCTTTTAATCGTCCGATTCGGTTTCGAATCAATCGACGATCGATCTCCAGCTGGGTCTCGCCTGGACCCCGCAGCCCAATACCGCCCTTTTGTCGCTCTAAGTGCGTCCACATTCGCGTGAGTCGTGGCATCAAATAAATTAACTGTGCCAGCTCGACTTGGAGTTTGCCCTCCGCCGTCTGAGCACGCTGAGCGAAAATATCGAGAATCAAAGCCCTGCGATCAATCACCCGCACTCCCAGCTCGGACTCAAGGTTCTTATTTTGAGAAGGGGACAAGCTGTCATCAAAAACGACTAAATTTGCACACAGGGCTTCGACTAAAGCCTTCACCTCAGCGATTTTTCCACTGTTAATAAATGTGCGAGGATTCACTCGATCTAGACGCGCAGTCACTCGCTCAAGAACTTCAGCTCGAGCCGTTTGCGTCAGTTGAGCCAACTCCTCCAAACTATCCTCGACGGCGGGGGTGTCTAAATCGGTTTTAAGACGAGATGAAAAGGTTCCGACTAGTATCGCCTTTTCTTTCTCCGGCCTCGATGAGCTGAACTGATCCTTTTCCAAAATTTCCTTCCATCCAATTTAAAAGTTGCGGATGCGCTTGCACCCGCAGAGAACTTTCGATCGTCACATGGGACGACTGCAATTTTTTTCCCTGCACCTCTGAGTCGACTTTCACTCTTACTTTAAGTGGAAGCTCTCCCGGATAGTGCTTCGCAAACTCAACAAGCTCTGGCAACGACTCTAGCTTCTCTTCTCGATCTAAGCGAAGCTGAATCTCTTGAAATAAATTTTGAGAGAGATCCGTGATTTCGCGCGCTAAAAGTCGAGTGCTTCCCCCCTCTTTACTGATCTGTCCACGAACCAAAACCAATCGGTCCACGATCGTTAGCGAGAAGCGTTTTTGAAACAGATCCGAAAACACAACCACCTCAATCTGCGAGTCCTCGTCTTCCAGCGTAAAAAAAGCCATCTTACTGCCTTTTTTTGTGAGAATCTCTTTTCGACTCGTGATGAGCCCAGCCACTGAATACTCTTTTTCTTTAGAGGGATTCTGCACCTGCAAAAGTTGTGCAATCTCGTGGCTCTTATAATTTCGCAAGATCGGCTCGTACTGAGCCATCGGATGCCCGGTCATATAAGTGCCCAAAAGACTTTTCTCGTCATTTAGACGAATGCGATCTGCCCACTCTTCCATCGTCTTCATTTGTGGCTTCTGAGCAAAAAGCGTCTTTTGACCTGCGGCACGAGATTTCTCGAGACTCGAAGCCACCCCCACCAAGGAATCGAGCGAGGCAAAAATACTCGATCGAGTCAGCCCAAAACCATCAAGCGCACCACTGCGCACCAAACATTCAGCCTGTCGTCGATTCAGCACTTGTGCAGAGATCCGCAAAAAGAAATCCTGCACATCTTTAAAGGGGCCCTTTCTTTGACGATTTTCTACGATTGCCTCGGCCACATTGCGGCCAAGGTTCTTGATTCCTGAAAGCCCAAAACGAATAGCAGTCTGACCCTCGCCAGCCTCTAAAGCAAACTCGACAGACGACGAATTCACATCGGGAGGCAAAACCTGAAGCCCTCGCTTCTGCGCAGTACGAATAATAGAACCCAGAGTCTCTATATCTTCGGATTCCGAAGACAGAAGAGCCGCAAAGAAAGCCTGAGGATAATAGGTTTTCAGATAAGCCGTTTGAAAGGTAACCATCGCATAAGCTGCTGCATGCGATTTGTTAAATCCGTATTTTGCAAATTCTGACATCAAATCAAAAATGCTTTGCGAAAGCTTCTCATCAAAACCTTTGCTTACGGAACCCGTCACAAACTTTTCACGCTGCAAGGCCATTTCTTCAGCAATTTTTTTACCCATCGCGCGACGAAGAAGATCTGCTTCACCCAGCGAAAATCCGGCCATGAGATTAGCGGTTCCCATGACTTGCTCTTGGTAAACAAAAACGCCGTAGGTTTCTTGCAAAATGGCTTCGAGAACGGGATGCGGATAATCAATCTCTTTTTGACCGCGTTTTCTTAAAATAAAGTCATCAACCATCCCCCCCTCAAGCGGACCTGGCCGGTAGAGAGCGACGATCGCAATCAAATCCTCAAACACGCTGGGTTGCAAACGACGAATGACGTCTCGCATGCCTGAGGATTCAAGCTGAAATATTCCGACCGTCTCACCCGTTGATATCTCCGCCATTACTTTGGGATCGTTGTAATCAATCTTGAGCAAATCAATTTGCTCCCCCGTGAGTCGAATGCACTCCTGAATCACTGTGAGATTGCGTAAGCCTAGAAAGTCAAACTTCACCAAACCAATCTTCTCAACAGCCTTCATCTCAAACTGGACGACTATCTCTGAATCACTGCCCTGATAGAGCGGAAGATAATGCGTGAGGACCTGGTCAGAAATAACGACCCCCGCCGCATGCACAGAGCTGTGTCGATTGAGTCCCTCGAGTTGCTCTGCGATGCCGAGAAGCTCATCGGCCTTCGGATCTCGCTCACGAAGCGCCTTGAACCCGGGCTCAAGCTCATAAGCCTCACGAAGCGTAATGTTCAAAACGTTCGGAATCATTTTTGCAATCGAATCGACATCTGAATAAGGAAGACCTAAAGCCCGCCCAACGTCGCGAATGACGGCCTTGGATTTCATTTTTCCGTAGGTGATAATCTGACCCACTTTGAGTCGCTCTTCGGGCGGAAGCGCTTCATCACTTAAATCATACTTTTGTCGCACATACTGAATCACCGCTTCACGGCCCTTGATGCAAAAATCGACGTCAAAGTCTGGCATGCTCACACGCTCAGGATTCAAGAAGCGCTCAAAAAGCAGTTTATACTTAATCGGATCAATATCCGTAATCCCTAGACTATAAGCAGCCAAGCTCCCCGCCCCCGATCCGCGACCTGGGCCTACTGGAATATCTTGCGCCTTACTCCACTGAATAAAATCAGCAACGATTAAAAAATATCCTGCGAACTTCATCTTTTTGATGATCTCGCATTCGATTTCTAGTCGTGATCGATACTCTGTTTCTAACCTTAAGAAATTTTCAGCCTGCTGTTCGCGCACCAATTGAAGACGCTGCTCGAGTCCCTCTCGACATTTTTGAACAAAGAGCTCGTCCACCTCATCGTCTTTACCAATCTTTGGGAGATAGTACGTGTCGCCTTTGAATCCGAAGTCAATAGAGTCTGCAATCACCTGCAAATTCGTAAGAGCCTCTGGCTGATCTTGATAAAGCCGCGAAAATTCCTCGTAGCTCTTTAAATAAAAATCTCGAGAGATCGGTTTGGGACGACTTTCATCTTCAAGGTTTGTTCCGGCACCAATGGATAAAAGAATTTCGTAAGCGCGATGATCTTCGGGCTTGAGGTAAAGAACGGGCTGGGTGGCAATACAGCGAGCTCCAAACTCCTGGGCCATCGTCAAGCCATCTGTCTGTGGTGAGTGGTTTTGAAATCGATGAAGCTCAAAAAACAATCGGCGGGAATCCCATTGCTTTAAAAATGCTCGCTTGGCTTCGCTCGACGGATGCCCTGGTGGAATCAGAAGGCTTAAGCCATCACTCCAATCTAAAAGTTTCTGATGATCGAGAGTCTTAAAAGAAAAGGCAGACAAAATTTTACAGAGGTTGCGATAGCCCGTGCTGTTCATGACGAGCAAACTCATGCCCAGAGGAGGAATACTCAGACCCGATGGGGCTCGCGACCCAAAGTTCCAAGTTAAATGGCTACCCAAAATAGGTTTGAGCTGAGCTTTTTTCATCTTGGTATAAAAATCTACCCAACCGAATCCACAATCTTGATCGGTGATGGCTCCGCCCAGATAGCCTGCCGTTTTTAGTGCGCCCGCATAGGCCTCCACGGGCACCATGGATTTAAGCAAAGAAAAATCAGAATGAAGGCGCAGCGAATACATCTCTTGCATAGACCATCCACTCGGGCAGTTTTGCCTGACAACTTTTTTTAAGGCCGAAATGCAAAAGATTCACGGAATTAAGACTTAGCCAGAAAAGACTTGCAATCCGAAAAATTTGCATGGGTCAAAAAACGCGGGTCTTTTCAGGCGTTTAGATTCAGATACACTGAGTCAAGAGTTCAGCTCAAGTGAGCTCTTGAGCTAAAGGAGTAAGAGTATGAAATTTTGTTCAGTTCTTCTAGTGGGCATCTTCTCAACGTGGATTCAAGTTCAGCATCCCATCACACCTTGTGATGATAGTGCTTCAGACGGATCGACTCCCCAGGATTGTCCAGTGATCGAAGAGTAAGAAATTCAAAAAAAGGGAGTGAGTGAATGCGAGGGGATGGGTCCCAAAGGCCCGTCCTTTCATTCATTTTCAGGAGAAGGCTCATCATGCGTTTTCAAGCCAAGAAAATCAAAGCGAATGCTGTTTTAATGGTGCTCTTTTTAGTGGGCCTGATGATGGTTCTCACTCTTAGCTTTTTTCGGTCTTCAGGAGACCGGCTGCAGTCGACCAATACCTATCTCGATGTCACTGACGCAAGATATCGATTGGAATCAGCTCATAGTCTGGCCTCGGCCAAATTAGAACGGGCCATGAGCAACATTGATTTGCTGGGGAGACTGCAGTTTGTAGGAGGACCCACTCTCGAAACTTTCAACAATTTGTCGAACACCTATGCATCGAACCCGACTACAGCCATGACTTTTTTTAGGCATCTGGTGGCATCGCAAAGCTACTCAGCGGGAGGAATTCAAAATGTGAACCATGAGTTTGCGAATTTTGATGTGGCTTTTCCTTCGACCTGGACAGATCCAGATCCCAGCGATGATGAATTCCTAGAGTATCGTTACGCTTTCACCGCTGAGCAACCCACTCTTCGCATGAGTCCCCAAGAGCTCTTGTTTTCTTACAGCTATCAGATTTTAGTTCGGGCTTACGGATCGACGAGCTACTCTGTGTCCGAGGCGAGTGATCGAGGAACCTTTGACGTTCGAGTGGCCGGACGACCTTTTTCGCAGTGGTCTCTCTTAATGAACTCGATGCGAAATCAAAACGGTAGTCAGCTGGTTTTCGCCGGCGGAAACACCTCTGCCCAAATTCAAGAAGTGTACTCGGGACCCGTGCACGTCAATGAGCGTCCCGCTTTTTACGGACACCCTACTTTTCTGGATATTGTCACTTCAAATGCACCAGAGCCTTGGACCTACATGAGTGGAACTGGTTACACGGGCTGCCCCTCTCAATGTCCCACTTTTTCACAGGGCAAAGTGGGCAATCTTCCTGCCATCACCCTTCCCTCTGAAATTTTCAACACCTTACGACTGGCCGCTGGAGATCCAAGCCCCACGGCGGCCACAAACAACTCCGCAATCACCTCGTCCGAGTTGGTCTCTTTTGTCTCAAACCATGCCACTGGTACCGTCAGCGGCGCCAGCGTTCCCGATGGAGTGTACATTCCAACAAACTCCTCACAGACTCAACCCAAGGGGGGAATATTTATTCAGGGCGACGCTGACATTCGCTTGAATGTGGTTCAAGGCTCGAGTGATTTTGGAAGCAGTTACTGGAACAACATCGCTGAGTCGGATCGCTCGTGCAAATTTCAAAAGGTTCGAATTGATCATGTGACCTCAGGAATTCCGACGCGCGATGTGTTTATTGCTGATGATCCGTGCAATGCGACTTATGTTTTCAATGCCGACACCCCGACAAGTGCCCCCAAGGTGCTTTCGGGGCGAATCAACGGCAACATTCACGTCGAGGGATCGATTCAGCGCTTAGGCGGAGAGTCGCGAACTCGTC
>JBILFF010000174.1:0-3317 GCA_044351695.1 Bdellovibrionota bacterium | reverse complement strand
ATTGCTCGAGACTTTGGCTTTAATATCTCAGCTCTCAGAGATGTTCGAATTGATAATGATATTCAGTACGAAGATGTCGAGTACGTGACGATGGACTCGACAGGAAGTGTGGGCTCAACGCCCGTGGCCAACCCCTCTGGACCCTTGAACGGCTCGGGAATTCAACCGACTGCTTCCGACCTAAAAGCAAAAATTCCAGAAGATTCTAAAACGATTTTAGGCATCATCTCCATCAAGAGAAATGTTTTGATTAGAGACGGCGCACCCGCAAACATCAATCTGCACGCTGCCATTTTTGCGGGCAACAGTGCGGCCATGGATGCATCGGGACTGGGCTGCGGCACTACAACCGCTAATCGTAACGGCTGTGGATTTGGATACGAGGGCTGGAACACTCGAACAGGAATGGGAACGCTCAAATTCTTTGGAGGCCTCTCGGAGTATCGAGACCAAACAACCGGCGTGTTGAGCTCTCCCCCTCGGGGTTACGCTTCACGTTGGGCCTATGATACTCGATTACGAGAGGACATTACGCCGCCCGCATTTCCTGTTTCTAATTCTCCACAGGCCTTTGCTGTGATGAGCCCGCTACGATCTTTTAGACTCGTGGCGCGATAAAAAATGCTTCTCTTCAAGAAGCGGCATCGATTTGCTTTTCGGGTGCCGACTCAAAGAAAGCAGGAAGCTTTAGACATCCCTCATTAATCTTTGACAGCTTCGGGTAGGCCGAAAGCTCAATCCCGAAGCGCTTGGCCGAATAAATTTGAGGAATCAAACAAACATCCGCCCAACTCAACCGGTCTCCTAGTGCATACGGCCCAGACACTCTTACTTCTAAGGCATCTAAGCCAGACCGAATCCAAAACTGAATCCACTCTTTTTTCTGTTCTTCTGAATATCTGGCGTCATGCTCCAGTTTTTGAAGAACACGCAAGTTGTGCAGCGGCTGCATGCCCGAATTGATGATCTCGCAAATCTCAAGACAGCGAGCGCGAGCTTGGGCCTCTTGGGGGCGCAACTCGGGGGTGGGCTGAATGGCCTCTAAATAATCCAAAATGGCCATAGACTGACCGAGTCCAAACTGTCCATGAAGCAAAAATGGAACTTCGCCCTTGGGGTTAAGCGCTCGAAAATCGTCTTTATTTTGCTGACCACCCTCCTTGAGCAAATGTATCGGACGATATTCGAATTCCAATCCCTTGAGTCTCAGAGCCACACGGACTCGATAACTCGACGAGCTGCGCCAGTAATTGTAGAGAACAAGTTTTTCAGCCACGAGCTAGTGCTAGGCAGTGCCCCTGAAAAATGCAATAAAATCTAGGTGAACTCAAAGACTTCTGATCCTTCAAATCACCTTTTGAAGACTGATGTACTAGAAGCAATGCGATCGCGATGCATTTTAGGCGATGGAGCCATGGGCACTCAGCTTTATTCGAAGGGTGTCTTCATCAATAAATGTTTTGAGCAGGTGAATTTAGAAAATCCTGCACTCATCAAAAGCGTTCACCTGGACTATTTAAAAGCTGGGGCCGAGATGATTGAGACCAATACATTTGGGGCCAATGAAAGCCGGCTCGCCGCTTTCGCTCTTCAAGATCAAGTGGCTGCGATCAACCAGGCCGCTGTTCGCGCGGCTAAAGAAGCGGTGAATGAATTTCATCAAGATCAAACTCAAAAAGACAAATCTTGCAAAGCCTGGATTGCTGCCAGCATCGGACCTCTCGCCGAAAACACTTTGCCGTTTGGGCGACTCACCATGGAAGAAAGCGTACAAGTCTATCGATCCCAGATTGAAGCGCTTGAAAAAGCCGGCGTTGATTTGTTTATTTGCGAAACCTTCACTCACCTTCCACAGCTGGAGGCAGCAGTGAGCGCCTGCCGACGCTTTGGCTCAAAGCCTGTGATTGCTCTCGTGACTCTGCGTGATGAAGGACAAACCAGCTTAGGAGAGAGCCCAGAAAAAATTCGAGAGTGCTTTCAAAAAATTGAAGCTGATGCGGTCGGATTCAACTGCTCTTCGGGCCCAGGCATTATCTTAGAAGTCCTCAGCAAACTTAAAAATCAAGTCGATAAGACGTGGGCGGTCTTCCCTAACTCGGGCCTTCCCAAAAATGTTTACGGACGGACGCTTTATATGGCTACGCCTGAGTACTTTGCGAATTTTGTCAAAAAGTTTGCGGCGCTCGGAGTAAAATTGATTGGCGGATGTTGCGGTACGGATGCTCGGCACATCAAGCGGGCCCATGATGCCATTCTCGCAGCCCCAAAATCGACACTTTCTATCAGTCAAATCGATAGAGTCCTGGAGTTTGCCACCAAGCAAGAGGTCCGCTCCCCAGATCGAAGTCAGTTATCGGCTAAACTCACTCATCAAGAATTTGCAGTCAGTGTCGAGATTGATCCTCCGAGGGGTTCTGATTTTTCAAAGGCGCTAGAAGCAGCACAGAAATGTTTTGATGCGGGTGTGGATTGCATCAACATAGCCGATGGCCCGCGAGCATCGGCACGGATGGACCCCGCAAGCATGGCCGTAATCTTTCAGGAGCGCATCGGAATAGAGTGCATTGTGCATTTTTGCTGCCGCGATCGAAATTTGTTGGGACTGCAAAATGATCTTCTGGGTGCAGCCGCTCTCAAGATAAAAAATGTTCTATGCATCACAGGAGATCCCCCTAAGCTCGGAGACTATCCAGAGGCGACCAGCGTATTTGATGTCGATGCCATTGGGCTCAGTAAAATGGTTCGGGCTTTAAGTGCCGGTTTTGATTTGGCAGGTCATAGCATTGGTGCGGGCTTAGGATTTTTTCAAGGCGTCGGCTGTAATCCGGGAGCGCTTAATTTTGAACTCGAGATGCAAAGGCTCGAACAGAAAATAGAGGCCGGAGCAGAGTACGTCATGACTCAGCCCGTGTATGAGGCAGAGACTTTTGAAAGATTCTTGAAGGCCTTTCAGGGTCTCCGTCAAAAGATTCCTCTCTTGATTGGAATTTGCCCGCTTGCGTCTCTTCGAAATGCTCAGTTTCTTCATACGGAAGTGCCTGGCATGCAGATTCCAGAGAGTGTTTTAAAGCGCATGGGCCAGTTTGAGTCGACCGATGATCAAAGAAAAGTGGGGATCGAAATCGCACGTGAAGCTCTCAAGCTCTTTAAAGCCGATGTACAAGGGACTTATGTCATGCCTCCCTTTAACAGAGCTGATACGGCTATCGCTGTGGTCGAGGATTATCTAGTGAAAGGAGCTTATGCTCATGGATCTCGTTCATAAAATAGAACACACTCTCTTAAAGCCTTCGGCGGGAGAGCGCGATGTCATCCAG
>JBILFF010000003.1:0-40663 GCA_044351695.1 Bdellovibrionota bacterium | reverse complement strand
AATCTTAGAAAGCTCCTACTTCCAGTTTGGATCGTTCTGTCAGCCCTAGTGAATCTCTTAGGATGGTTACTGGACACCCTAGATCCTACCGAAAGATTCTACTCCAACGTGATGATCGTAGCTCGCCGCCCCACACGCGTGAGTTAGCACTGATCTGACACGGGTAACTCAAGATGATAAAGATACCGTCTTATCTGCATAAAGAGAGCTTTTACATACTCCCTCCAAAGATCGAGAGACGCACTATACTTTGGCGGATCCAGAAATTCTTCGAATGACCCAAAGAACTCAGAAAGCTGTAGGTCGAAAATTAAAACAAAGTACAAGCTTTCAAAACCTCTTTAACCGATAATGAGCGAACTCTGAAACTCTAGAGGCATTTGACCGTTCTCGCTTAGCGCCCCCTATCACGAAGCCAGCTTTGAAACATTAGGCAGTTCCATAACAGTTGCTCCTGATGTGTCTTACCCTCTAAATATTCTGCGAACACCTCACTTACCACTGAAGCATCGAGCCATCCTTGGTCTCGAACACTTCCCTCCGACAAAAGATCTTGAGCCCATTCCTTTAAAGGCCCTCTGATCCACTCTCCAGTAGGAACGCAGAAGCCCTTTTTGGGTCGATCAAAAAGATGCTCGGGGAGCTGCTGCTTAAGATGATCCCGTATAAGACGCTTACCGACTAGGCCAGAAAAGTTAGACGCCATCGGCAAAGAAAAAGAAAACTCAATAATGTCTTTATCAAGAAAGGGGCTTCTCAACTCTAAGGAATATCTCATCGCTGATCGATCCGTCTTTGTCAGAATGTCGTCGGGTAAATAACATTGCAAATCAAACAACATCATCTGCTTCTCAATGGGAGCACCTATCGAAGAGAATCGGTCTTGAGCATAATCGGCTCTCGTTTTTAGAATTCTTTCAGAGGTTAGGGGCGAATAAATCAGTCTAAAGTAAAACTCCCGAAAATCCTTGGAAATCAATAATGATTGAAGGCCTCTCCAGGTCTCGCTCAAAGGTCGTCGCAAAGCTTGTTGCCCAGCAATCTTTTTCAAAATGACTTCAGCAACTCTCCAGCCAGGAGTAGGTACCAGTGGCAAAAGTTCTGCGATTATCGATCTAGACCAATGTGGAAACTTTGAAATTTTCGGCCAAACACCTCCCACAGTGGTGTAATGTGGATAGCCCCCAAACAGCTCATCACCTCCATCACCAGAGAGCGCAACCTTCACCGATTTGGACGCCATTTTCGAAACCAACATGGTAGGAATCGCCGAGGCATCTCCAAAAGGCTCTCCGAAAGTTTCAGACAGATGGGGCACGATCGCCAATGCGTCTTCAGCACAAAGAATCTGATGCTCGTGTTGAGTCGAAAGAAATTCTGAAAGCCTACGTGCATAGGGAGATTCATCGTACTCGCTCTCCACAAAGCCAATGGTATAAGTGCGAATCTTTTGTGACGAAAGTTTAGCCATCTCGACGACGACTGCGGAAGAATCTATACCGCCCGACAAAAAAGCACCCACAGGCACATCGGCCTGCAGCTGTCCTTTGACTGAATCCCGGAACAAAGTCGCAAATCGCGTTAACTGGTCCTCATAGGTATCCTCGGATTTACGAAGTTGCCGCTGCTTGAACTCCGTTTCTGCACTCCAGTAAGTATCAAACTGCTTCAGAAATCTATCGCTTTCGATCGAAATTTCCAGCATCTGCCCCGGTAAAAGCTTTTTTATCCCTTCATAAATTGTGTTTGGTGCTGGGATAAAATTAAACCTTAAGAACTGCGCCAAAGAGTGACGGCATATCTTGGGACTCGTTGACACTAGCTTCAAGAGTGCTGGAAGTTCTGAGGCGAAGGCGATCTCGCTTTCATCAATGTAATAAAATACTGGCTTCTCTCCCGCACGATCTCGAACCAAAAAAAGCTTTCGATTCTGAATATCCAAAATGGCGATCGCAAACATTCCCTTGAATTCCGCCAAGGCCTTTCGAATTCCATAAGCTGCCACATACTCTAAGACGACTTCTGTATCTGAAGATCCCACAAACTGAGTCTTCAAATTCTTCTCAAGCGTCGATCGCAGCTCTTTGTAATTGTAAATTTCGCCATTTAAGGAGACGACCCATCGCCCCGAACTATCTGTCATTGGCTGGTGTCCTGCAGGACTTAGATCAAGAATTGAAAGACGGCGATGGGCCAGGCCACCATTCAATTGGGACCTAATCCAGAATCCTTCATCGTCTGGTCCACGATGCTTTAAGTAACGAGAGCCCTCAGATAATCGTCGCTTGATTTCCTCTAGTGATCCACGAAACGAAAACAGTCCGGCGATGCCACACATTACAGGCTATCCCCCGAATCTTGACTAAAAAACTTTGCCCACTGCGAGTAAATGACTGGCCACTGAAAGCGCTCTGAAGACTTTAGTGCATTAGATCTAAACTGCGATCGAAGAGAAGAAGATGTCGTCAATCTGATAATAAAATCTGCCATGCCTACACCCTCTCGATCTTCAATCAGACAACCATTAAACTCGGATCGCACAAGCTCCGAGGGCCCACTTGGACAATTCGTGGTCGCCACTGGACATCCGTTAGATAAGGCCTCAACAATCACATTCGGAAAGCCCTCGTAATCTGAAGTCAAAAGCAGAAGCTCTGCGGACCCATAGAGCTCTTGAGAAGTTTCTTGCTCTCCGAGAAAATAAATACTTTCTCTACTTTTCAGTGATTGAGACAACTCAACCAACTGATTCTTAGTTGGTCCATCACCCACAAGAACTAAGTGAAGGGGAGTGGAGATTCTTTTCTTTGCATGATCAAACTCTCTCAACACTCTCTCGACCCTTTTCTGTTGAGTCATTCGCCCAACAAACAAAACGTAAGGTTTGAATGCCTCGACAGAAAAAGAAGAATATTTTGGCAACGGATACAGAAGATTCTCAATTACATAAACACGCTCAGATACCAGATGCGAAAAGTAAGCCTTTGCTTGTTTGGTCTGAACAGTAATGGCATCGAAAAGTGGATAAGTGAATGCCATTGCCCATCGAAGCCCAACAGCACGGTGTGTAAATTCAAAGGCCGGATTCATGCGCTCGCAAGCCACCACCCTCCAAGAAAAACCCAAGCTCGCCCACCTTAAGTAAAAAGCCATGTGAGGCAAAAAACAAAGCACCGTAAGATTTTCAGCTCGTCTGCTTTTTAACTGTTGTCGAAGAAGAAGCGGCGTCCAGAGCTTGCTCCCTCGTTTACGTGGGTCATGCAACGAGAGCAGACGAACCCGAGAATCTAAAACCCCTCGATAACGGTCCGCCTCATCAAAAATCCAAACCTCAACTTTATGACCAGCTTCTACAAAACAACGGGAGAGAGCAATAACGGATCGCTGTGCCCCCCCCACGTTGAGGTCTTCCACCACCATCACGAGGTCCACTGGCTTGCCATTAGCTTGAGAGATGAAATTCACTCCCCTCTAACAGATTCCATTTCGTATTACGTTGTCAATTCTTGGACCGACGTCGCTAGCCGCAGTTCGAGGCGAGCTACGGGAAGCGCCTGAAAGCGGCGAAGATCCAGTATCGTATGTTTAACCGAGTGAACACGATGATCTCAAAACTAGCTCTCGGAAAAGTCTCTTGGGGGCGAGCGCTAAGCGTCTTGAATCGTCGCAATCACCGAAAGATTATTCTTCGCGATGGTGAAGAGGCCATCGTGGGAAGCTTTAACGTGGACGATCGCAACTCTCCAGAAATCTATGGCAAAGACGCTTGACGCGATATCGCGGTCCAGTTTTCAGACGCGGACGTACCCCTTCTCTCGCAATCCATGCATGACTTGTATCGATATTCGAGTGATCGTCCCGCGCAGAAATGACATCTTTTTTATCCGTGGGTGAGCTACTACTACTTTCGCGACCTGATGCGAGCAGGAATCCAAGTCTTTGAGTATCCGTCCGATCCCTCCCAAAAAACGAGATCGATTGGAGAAGTTGATTCGATACGTGGCCAGGCCTTCAGTGGCACTGAGTCGAGTGGGTGAAACACCTCAAGGTGATATCCAAATTACGTTAAAGAAACCGTTTTCTGATGGCACGACTCATATCGTCTTTACCCCCATGGAACAGCCCCTCAAAAATCGGCCTCTCGAAAGGCAAAAATATCAAAACGGTCGACCAAACCAACTCTACTGAACCTCCCGTTACAGCCCTCGACTCCAAAAAATAGCGTTTAAACTTCTTACCCCTTCGTCAGATGCACCAGCGGGTTTGCAAAAAAACCTAACTTGGGCATTTGTGAATTCATGATCTTCGCCAAACCTACGCCAGCTTGTTTGCAATCAACGGCGGGCATATTTATGAGCTGAAAGAAATCTTGGGCCATTCTAACCTTGAGATGACTAAGCGCCGTGCTCACTTTTCAACTAGTCACTTGGAAGCCAAAGCCAATTTGGTTTCTTTGGGCGGCGGAAACACTGACACGCAAATGACACACTGAAATTAGGAGGTTCCCGAATTATGGGAGAAAAGATATGCCCAGGGGCGGAATCGAACCACCGACACGAGGATTTTCAGTCCTCTGCTCTACCGACTGAGCTACCTGGGCGTCTGCTTTTCAACAAAGCCATCTCTTCAACTTCACGCTTTTTTGGGCGCAACGTCAAAACTAAGACCGTTTTTTGCTTAATTTCATTCATTTGTCACCGCGTTTTTTCTTCGAAGCCCCACAAACACCAGCCATAATGATTCTCTATGGAGGCCTTTCCCCGACCCCTCGAATTCGGACGATACCGTCTTTACGCTAAGGTCGGTTCTGGAGGCATGGCCGAGGTGTTTTTAGCAACCTGTAACCGCCCCGAGCTCCAAAACCAGTTTATAGCTGTGAAGAAGCTCCACGCCCCCCTGAATGCAAACAAACCCTTTGTAAACTTACTCGTCCATGAGGCCAAGATTGGGGTTCTTCTCGCCCACCCGGGCATTGCTGAGGTCTTTGATCTTGGCTCTCACCAATCTGAGTTTTTTTTGGCCATGGAGTATATTCACGGTAAAAGTCTCGACAAAATTCTCGCAAAAGTTCGAGAAGAGACTTGCCCTCTCCCCTCCAGAGATGTGGCCACTTTTATCCTGTTTGAGGTCCTCAGGGCGCTGGCTTTTGCCCACGCCCTCAAAGATGTTAAGGGTCGAGAACTCAATATTGTTCATCGCGATGTGAGCCCCGGCAATATTTTGCTCGAGTATAAGGGCAATGTAAAACTCACGGATTTTGGGATTGCCACTGCTGAGAATCGTCTCCAAGTAGAGCTCTCTCATGTCGCTCTGGGCAAACTCGTCTACATTCCCCCTGAGCAGGCCGTAAATGATCCCGTTGTATGCGCCAGTGATCTCTATTCGCTTTCAGCAGTCTATTACGAATTATTGACCGGTCGATTACCCTTTGAGTCCGAATCACCATCGGGACTTTATAAAAAAATTGTTGAAGGAAAAGCAGCGGACATTCGAAGCCTTAGACCCGAGATTCCGAGAGAACTTTCGGATCTCATTCATAAAAATTTAGATAAAAGCGCTCGCAAGCGATTTCAAAGTGCTCCTGAAATGTTTTCAGCCTTTCAAAAATATTTTTTAGAGAAAGAAAATTTAGACTTTAATTCGAGAGCCACGCGAGCCTACTTTAAAAAGAAACTCGCCGAATATCTTCGCAAATGTTTTGAAGCCGAAATCATTGAAGAACTCGAAATTATTCAAGAAGCCTTGATGCTGAGTGAGCGAGAGGCAGATCTGGGAGACACTCGCCCTCAAGAAATTCCGCCAGAAATGCTTCTTTCAGAGATCAATCAAGTTGACGAGGCAACTGTTTTAGAACCCGATCACACCAACGAAGCAACGCGACACTATCCTCTGACAGAAGAGGAGCGAAAAAAAATTCTCATGGGGCTTCCGCCTAAAGAGGTCATCCAAGAGAACCAGAACTTTGAAAATCTTTCGCCCGCAGAGTTTGAGCAGGCAACTATTCCTGATTTTAAAACCACTCAGGGACAGCGGGTAAAAGATAAACTACAAAACATCTCGATCAACAAAGATGAACGAGAAGTGCTACGACACTCAGAGCCTGCGTTTGAAATCAAAAACTCTGAAGATCTTGAGACTTTTGAACAGAATACTCTCTCTGGCCGTGCAGAGAAGACGATTATTCTAGGAGAAGATCTAGTCCCCACCAGAGAGCAAGAGGCACCCGAATATCGAGAAGCTTCGCCCAAGATCTCAGCCGCCGATGAACCAACCCCGCAGGGCTTGACCTCCGGATCGCTGTCACTTCCTATTGAAGATAAAGACAAAAACCTAAAGCGCGAAAGAGCTTTCTCTCAAACGATTCAAAGATTTTTTGCACCAGGAATCGCTCTTTTGCTTTTACTTGGTATCGCTTGGGGCGTTTATCAAAACTGGCCCAAACTGGTCACTCGGGCTGAAAGCCTCTATCATCAACTCATTTTGTCTTCACAAACTTTTAAACCCAGCCCGCTCGTTCCCTCGCAACAAATAGCTCTTCTTTTGACGGGTGAGGCCGACTTTCAGACTCAGAAAGATATCTCGAGAGATCTTCAGTTTAGCGACAACTACTCGGTCCATCGCATCGAGAGTTTTTTTAATCAGGCGCATGAAAAACATACAGGCAAAAAAGGTCGAGTCCTAGCGCTTGTTCCTACTGAGCCCCGTATCAATTCTCGGCCCATGGCCTTTTTGCCGGATCTTTCTCAGCGCTTAGAGTCCGGAGAGATTTTTTTTGATCTTGAGCGTGAAGGAATTCAGCATCGTGACCCATTCAATAGCTCGATTGTGATTTATGTTTATCAAGATAGTGTGGCGGGGGCATCGAGGTTTCCAGATGAGTTTTCAGGACGACGTTATCGATCAACGGGACTGGTTTTTTTTAACGCGCAAAAAGAAAGCCGAATCTCTCTACTCGTCAAGATTGCCCGAGAAATCTCACGCCTTCATGGCGCTCAGGACCGAATCGAGCCTGGAACCCTTTTACCCAAAGTTCCCTCTGGACTGGCTGCACCTCAAAAGAATCCGCTGCTGCCACAAGAGCGAGCAGAGCTCATGGGTCGATGGATTCTCTTGGATTCGCTTCAGAAACGAGAAGTCAATAGTCTTGATGAAATGCTCATTGGAGCAGAAACTGCCAAAGAACTGGGTTGGTCTCATACAAATAGCTCCTCAAAACCTTAAGTGTCGTTTTGGCCCGCTTCGCTGCTGGCCAAAACTCAGCTCAGGGCTTTTGGCTCAACCCAACGCCCGTGTTTTTTAATAAGCTCTACCAGTCGCCCAGGAGCTTCGGCCGAGCTAATATTTCGCTCAACACAGTCTTTTTGAACGTAAAGATTGACCTTGCCCGGCGCGCCTCCAACATAACCAAAGTCAGCATCAGCCATCTCACCGGGGCCATTCACAATACAGCCCATCACTGCAATTTTGACTCCCTTCAGGTGCGAGGTAACGGCTTTGATTCGAGCAGTGGTCTCTTCGAGATCAAAAAGGGTGCGCCCACAAGAAGGACATGCAATATACTCGGTCTTCTCCATCCGACGTCTGGTTGCTTGCAGGACTCCAAAAGCAAGACTCATCGATTCCGCCGGCGCGACATTTGAAACTAAAATCCCCGCAAATCCTGCTTCTAAAAAAGCCGAGCCTGCGCGAACACTCACATCGATTAAGCGCTGAAGCTCGCTTGTCGATCGCTTGCCCGGCTGCACTTTGATTAAAGTTTTTTCGGGATCTACCTGCGAAGCCGATTTAAGTTCAGTCGGCGCCTCAAGGGGTCTGACCCACTTGGCCGAGAATTGTGTCGGCATCTCAGACGAGACAAGATAATCAGCCTGCTCGATCCAAGCCTCTGGCGTATTCTGATCGTAGCGTATGGCCATCTTGAAGTCCTGACCTCCAAGAAGTCCTTGTAGTAGCTCTCTCCAAGCTCGAGGACTTCGCTTGTTGGCGACTTGATAGTCACTCCAGAAAAAGACATCAGGCCGAAGAGTGATTTTTCTCCACTCCGCGGGGTTGATCTCTCCGGCCAACTCAAACCAGACGCGATTAAAATCCGCGTTCCTAAAATTTGGCTTTAGAGCAATCCCTGGGCTCCAAGGCGCTTCTGTTTTTGGAAAGCTAGCCGCCAAGGCACGGGCCACTGGAATTTCTTTAATCGCCGCCTCGGTCAAAGACACTCGAACCGTGTCTCCAATTCCCTCAGCCAAAAGAGTTCCGATCCCGACACTGCTTTTGATTCGAGCGTCTTCACCCTCACCCGCCTCGGTCACACCCAGATGGATCGGATAGTCCCAAGCTCGCTCCATCTGCCGCTGCACCAAGAGTCGATACGCATGCACCATCACACCGACGTTGCTCGCTTTCATCGAAAAAACAAAATTATGATAATCATGCTTTCGACAAATCTCAGCATACTCAAAAGCGCTCTGAACCATTCCCTCCGGCGTATCACCAAATCTGTTCATGATACGATCTGAGAGGGAGCCATGGTTTGTACCAATTCTCAGAGCACGGCCTAATTTTTTGAGTTTCAAGACAAGGGGGCTAAACTTTTCTTCGATTCTCGCCAACTCCTCGGCATATTCTGCCTCTGAATACTCGCGAGTTTTAAACATCTTTCGATCTGCAAAATTACCCGGATTGATTCGAATCTTTTCGACGTAGTCGGCAGCAATCATCGCGGCGGGAGGAAGAAAGTGAATATCCGCCACCAGAGGAACTTGGCAGCCAGCGCGAACCAGTTTAGCTTTAATCTCTTTTAAGGCTTCGGCATCATCGACCGTCGGAGCAGTAATCCGAACCACATCACAACCCGCATCGGCTAAGTCCCTGACTTGCTGAACAGTCTCATCGATCTTCATGGTGTCTGAAGTCGTCATGGACTGAACAATAATGGGCTCATCCCCGCCCATTTTTAGGGACCCAATATGAACAAGCCTCGTTTTAAAGCGCTTCGCTGAAATCGAGGATTCAGAGGACAGCTTTGCTAGACTCATGGCTCATCGGATGACACAATTTAGCTGGAGAATCAATGAGCAGCAACCGCCTACTCGATCATGATCCCAGGCCCCATGATCACCCCGATCATCCAGAAAAGCCTTTGCGTGAAGAGGGCTTAAATCGATTGATCATCGCACTTGTTGTTTGCAGTGGGGTGATGGCTTTAGAGATGCTCGGAGGGCTCTGGTCGGGCAGCTTAGCGCTGGTGGCCGATGCAACTCACATGTTGGCCGATACCGTCGCTTTGGGGATGGCGATTCTAGCCGCCTGGCTTGCGGTTCGACCCAAATCCAAATATCGCTCCTACGGCTATTACCGCTTAGAAGTCTTGGCTGCTTTTTTAAACGGCATCCTGCTTTTAGGTATTGCTGGATTTTTAACCTTCGAGGCCATCGATCGATGGTCGGACCCCCATAGTATTCAGAGCTCCTGGATGCTCGGAATAGGCATTATAGGACTCGTCGCAAATCTGGCGATGATGAAACTCATGCATGAGACGCATGAGGCGAACATCAATTTGAAAGCGGCTTTTTTACACGTGATTGGAGACGCTCTTTCTTCGCTCGCAGTTATCTTTGGGGCCGTCATTATCATGTTTACTGGAGCTTATTGGCCCGACCTCGCCGCCAGTTTTGTGGTCTCATTGATGATCACCATCATGGCCGTTCGGTTAATCTATAGCTCGGGACATGTTTTGTTAGAGGGGGCCCCTCGACACATGGATCCCGAAGAGCTTGAATCCGAACTTTTCAAAAAATTTCCGCAAATTAGGAACATTCATGATCTTCATATTTGGGAAATTACGTCGCATCTTTTTGCAATGACGGCTCATTTTGAGGCCGACATCAAAAATCTTGAGGACTCACAAATTCTGATCGATCACATCAATGCTTTTGTTCGAGAGAAGTATGGTGTCGGCCATACCACTTTTCAGGTTGAGCCCTTTGCCTCGACGAACTGATGAAACCATTCTCGAATATCTGATCGAACCTGATCGCGATTTATCTCTTTGAGCAGCTCGTGCCACATATTTGGATAGCTCATATATTTTTTGGGACTTACAGTGAGTAGATCAAAAAACTGCTTCGGAGCTTTGACACTCACAACACGATCATCCTCGGCCTGCAAGATACAGAGAGGTGTCTGCAGCTGGTTTTTTTGCGCCACCGCCAAATCAATCGCTTTCAGAAACTCTCTCGTCCAGTGAATGGTCACCGTCGGCTTGATGAGAGGGTCCTGTTTTCGAAGCTCAACCTCATGGGGGTCATGCGTGAGAACGCTGCCTCCGAGATCTTTTTTATTCGGAAGACTAATGTTTGGCGCAATCTCACACATCCATCGCAGTAAGCGAGCGCCCCAAGCATACTCGGCTAAATGACCCACTCCATGAAAGCTGTGCGTGGATAATCCAAGAAGAGGACAGGTCACTAGCGCTGCTTTGATTTTCGTAGCTGCCTTAGAAGATTGTAGAAAACGAATCGAAATCAATCCGCCCAGGCTATGGCCCAATAGAAAGTAGGGCTCCGGCCAAGTACGATCTCGAGCTTGCTCGCAAAATAATTCGAGAGACGCTACATAATCGTCAAAGTTGTCGATATTCGCGCGCCGACCACTACTTAACCCATGACCAGGCAAATCAAAAATTCCAAAATGATAACCGTGCGTTGTCAGATCAGCAGCGAGATCTTCATACCGGCCACTATGCTCAGTGTATCCATGGCAGGCAATCACAGAGCCTCGAGCTCGCTGCGTGGTATGCCAGAGCCTCCCAAAAAGTTTAAAAGGCCTTGGTCCTTCAAAAGAAAACTGCTCAAAAATCGAGTTCGACATAAGCAACTAAATCTCTGCCGAGCCGTTCATGTAGGGACGCAAAGCTTCTGGAATCGTCACCTTCATGTTTTCATTCTGATAATTTTCTAGGAGGGCAATCAAAGTACGACCCACAGCCAAACCACTTCCATTCAGAGTGTGAACATACTGAGTCTTGCCATTTGAATCTTTAAATCGAGTCATCATTCTCCGAGCCTGAAAATCTCCGCAATTACTCACCGATGAAATCTCTCTGTATTGATTTTGAGATGGTAACCACACCTCAAGATCGAAAGTCTTACGTGAAGCAAAGCCCATATCTCCAGTGCACAAAACAACCGTTCGATACGGCAAACCAAGAGCTTCAAGAATAGACTCTGCATCCCGTCGCATCTTCTCGTGCGCCTCGTCAGACTTCTCAGGAGCAACAATTTTAACCAACTCTACTTTATTAAACTGATGTTGCCTAATCAGGCCCTTCAAATCCTTGCCATGACTTCCAGCCTCCGACCGAAAGCAAGGAGTGTAGGCGGTATAGGATTTGGGAAGATCCTCGAGCTTTAAAATATCTCCGCAGTGGAGGTTAGAGAGAGGCACCTCAGCAGTGGGAATTAAAAAGAAAGGAAAGCCCTCCAATTTGAAAAGGTCTTCTTTAAACTTTGGTAGATTTCCTGTTCCAAAAAGTGCGTTCTCATTCGCGATGAAGGGCGGAACAATCTCTTCATATCCATTCTTTTGTGTGTGTTGATCCAACATAAATTGAATCAAGGCTCGTTCGAGGCGCGCTGCAGCGCCCTTCAGAATCGAAAAACGTGCTCCGGTGATTTGAGTAGCTTTTTCAAAGCTCATCCAGCCCCGCGCCTCACCCAGAACTTCATGAGACTTCACAGCAAAACTAAACTTTCGAATCTCTCCCCATCGCCGGACTTCTTGGTTTTCTTCAGCTGACTTTCCCACAGGCACGCTGGGAAAAGGAAGGTTTGGCAAAGACGCGATTTGAGCTTCAAATCCAATTTGAAATTCCTGTAACTTGCTCTCAGCTTCTTTGACTTGAGGGCCGAGCTCTTTTTGTTTGGCAATCGCTGGCGCCACATCTTGACCCGCTTGTTTTAATTTTGCGATCTCCTCTGATGCTCGATTCCGCTCGGCTAAGAGCTCTTCTTGTTTGCGTATAAGCTCCTTGCGAGTTTGTAGGGACGCCTTGAGTGATTCAGTAGACTTTAAAAGCTCGGGATTTCCACGCAAAGCCCAGGCTTTCTGATAATTTTCGAAGTTCTCTTGAAGATCTTTTAAATCGAACATTCTTTATTGTTACTGAATTTGACGAAGAGATTCCAGCAGCTTAGTTGGCTTGCATTTGCTGCTTTAAAAAAAAGATCTCATCTCGCACCGTAGAGGCTTCGATCGCGCCCGGATTTCGGTTCAAGTACTTCTCAAACTCCTGAACCGCCGATCGAGTATCCCCTAATTCCTTAAGCACATAGCCTAAATGAAAATGCGCATCCGAGAGCCTTGGGTTGAGTTGTGTAGCCGTTCTAAGGTGCTTGATGGCCTTCTGAGGTCTGGCGCCCTCAATATAAAGCTTTCCGAGTTCTAAATGAGCCTCTGCATCATTTGGATTCGCTTGAACCACCTTATTGAAGTACTCAATCGCCTTCTTGGCTTGGCCCGTGGCCCGATAAAGAATACCGAGCTTACGAAAGGTTTCATTGGCGAATCTCGTATACTGCAAAGCTCTTGTGTACGAGTCGATAGCGGCAGGGTAGCTGCCATCCTCAAACTGGGAGTCCCCTCGAACCAGATAAGCCTGAGCGTTATCCGGATAGAGATTCAGCAGACGATTGATGGTCTCTTGAGCCGACGCCCGCTCGTCGAGTTCCAGTTCGATCCGGGCCTTTAACAACATATATTTTTCATTTTCAGGCTGACTTCTCATGGCAGCAGAAATCGCTCGATTAGCCGCCTCTCGATTGCCCCCTTCTTCCACATTTTGAAGAAAGAGTAACCTAGCTCGAAGATAGTGGAGTTCAGGATCAGTCATTTCTTTTTTCGCAAATGCCTCCAGAGCTTCTGCCGTCTCTTTAAATTTTCCAGCGCTAATCAGCAAATCCAAGCGCGCCGTTTGAAATTCAAGATCATGCTCGTGACGACTCTGATAAGGCTCCAAAGATGTTAAAGCCTCCGATAACTGCCCGCGAAACGCGAGAATCCGGGCTCTAGCAAGAGCCAGGAGAGCTGATTGCGGAAGTGCTTTCTCACCCTCGTTCACTATCGCCATGGCCTTTGCGTCTTCTTCACGACGCAGTAACAATCGAACAAGCCCATCATAGGCAGCCTCTGTTTTAGGCTCATTTTTGATTGCTAAAGAAAAAAACTTTTGGGCCTCGTCGAGTCGATAGCGAACCAACGCCATTTGCCCTAAACCGAGCAAGGCCATCGAGTAGTGAGGGCTAGAGTCCTGAATCATCTTAAAAAGTCGCTCAGCCTCTTGCCAGTCCTGCTGGCGCGTCGCAATCGATGCGAGGCTTAGAATGGCGGGCTCGAAGTCTTTTTTGATTTCAAGAGCTGCCTGAAACGAATTTTTTGCAGGCTCTTCTTGAAAAACTTTTAGCTGGGTCAGTCCCCGCTCAAAAAACAATTCGGCATCCTTCGGAAATTTTTTTTGCGTCTTGTCTAAGAGTTCAAGAGCTTCAACTATTTTCAATCGCTGACGCAAAAGTCGGACCAGACGAAGAGTAATCTCTCGCTCGCCACCCGTTAGACGATAAGCAGACTGCAATGACTCAATGGCCTTATCCCAGATCGTCCCCTTTTCATATGAAGTCGCGAGCTTTAAAGTGAGATTGAGATTGGAGGGATTGGTTTTTAAAGCCGCTTCCCACTCCCTTCGAGCCCCCACCTCGTCTCCGGAGCTGACCAATAAATCTGCACGAGCGATGCCCACTTCAGCACTCAACTTTGGATAAGCTTTCACTTGATCTGCAAGAGCAGCCAAATTCTTCAAAATTTCTTCAGAGACTGACGCCCCACTCACCGCTTCAACCTCAAGGGCAACTCGAGCCGGAAGATAAGATTTGTCGGCCAATTCTCTCAACACTTGTTTGTCACTAGAAAATCGAGCCCTCCAAAAATCTATGGCGGTCGAGCGAAAGCGCACTTGTTCGATAAATTTACGCGCCTCTTCCAATCTTGCAGATCGAACCAGAGCCTCGAACTTCAATTCTTGGTAAAATTCATTTTGAGCAAATCGAGAATCAAGCGCCTCTAATTGATTCACGACACTTTCGACACTCCCGAGAGCGAGTTGACGGTACACGATGGCCAGTTCTTTGCTTTCATCCCATTCGACAGAATCGACGATCGTGCGAATCTCGGCGAAACGATTCGAGGCTGACTCAAAAATAGCTATGGCTGAAGACGATGGCCCCTCCCACGCAATGAGTCGAGCCGAAAGCCAAAGCGTCCAGTGAAGAGCCTCTAGATTTCTTGAGTCTTCTTGAATCACTCCCTGAAGAGATACCAGTTGAGTGCGAATGCTCGCCGGGTCATCTGATCGCCAGACACTTTTTGACGTATCAAATATTCTTTGAAACTCCGCTTGTTGCTCGGCACTAGGAACTCGGTAGGACTTCTGAATGGCAAAGCCCTCTAAACGATAGCCGAGAACACCCTCGTCGCTCTTGAGCAAAAAGAAGATTCCAAGTAGTCCCGCTGCTACAGCAGCTCCACCAAATCCAATTCCAAGAAGCGCAACCCAAGATCGCCGATGCCCACCAGTGATCTCTGCCGGGCTTTTGATTTGAGATACTTTTACCGGGCCACTCGCAAAAACGTCGGCGAAATCATCTTGCGAGAGTTCTTTGACTTTTGGAGAATCCAATTCCACTTCTGGAATAGCTTTGGGAATGGATGAATTTCTGGAGGGCGTCTCAAAGCCAGCCAAGGCCGCATCGATCGGGTCTACTACTGAATTCGCTTCCGCTTCGATTTTCCGGAGCTCGGCCTCTAGTGGATCGTCTAGTTCTTTGACAGAGAAGGAGGAGGCTGACTCCTCCTCTTTGACGCTCATATCCAGAACAATTGTTTTTTCTTTTGCTTCGTCCGAGCCGTCGTAGATTGTTGCATCCAGCTCTTCGCCCTCAAAAAGTTCTTTCTCTAAACTCGTTTCTTGCACATGAGCCGAATTCAAATCCTTCGCGCCGTCTGAATGAGTAGAGCCAGAAAGATCCTCCGAAAAAAAAGTGACTTCCTCCGGACTTTGTTCAACCGAGTCAACCAATTGCCCGAGTTTTTGGGGACCCTGAGTTGGGGCAACGGCGTCGTGCTGCTCCGTCGCCTCCGCTGTTGAAGAAAAATCGTCTTCCTGAAGACCCCCAAGCGATGAAGCGTCCACCGCGGAATTCTGAACCCCGCTTTTGGTGATCAAGTCGGTGAGTCCATCCACGTCTTCAAAAAGATCAAGATCGCCATCGATTTTTTGAGAAAGACCAGAGCCTGTTAAATGGCCTGATATTGTTAGCTGCGTATCTACAGGGGTCTTTTGTTCAAAAGACGAAGCCTCCTCTGACAAGACTTGGGTCGCCTCGCCATCACCAAGCTCCAAAAGTTTCGACAGCGGATCTTGTCCGTCATCCCCCGAATTCTTCGAATCCCCACTCAATCTCTCTTATTTTAGCCCGAGAGTCTGAAATATCCAATCCGCGTACAAACTCGGAAAGATTCCGCCCACTAAGGTGAGTACAATTGCCAAGAGAGAGACTGCACGCAGCGTAAACACTCGATCTTCCAACACATTCCAGCTCAGAGCTCTTCCCTCTTTCCCCATGAAGAGATGTATCAAGATTCTTAGATAGTAAGCCATGCCAATTAAAGTTCCCAAAACAGCAAAGATTGAAGCCAACACGTGGCCCTGCAGCACGAGCTCCTGAAGTAGCCAAAACTTAATCATAAAACCGGCAAAGGGAGGAATCCCCGCCATTCCCAGTACAAGCAAGCCGAAAGCCAACGATAGGCCCAATCGCTTCTCTCCAAGACCCTTAAGATCATCCAAAAGCAGCACATCGCCGACTTTTTCGAGCCGATGAATAATTGCAAACACTCCCAAACTCATCACCGAGTAAACTGAAAGATAAGTTAAAAGCGAAAAGCGAGTGATGTTTGAAACCACACCTTCTTCTCCCACCACAGGGCCCGCCACCAACAAACCCAGACCTAAAAAGCCCGCATGAGAAATACTCGAAAAAGCAAAAATCTTTTTTAAAGAACGCTGTTGAAGGGCCGCAATGCTTCCTAGGATGATTGAACATAAACACAGAGCTAGCCACAAGGGCTGCCAAAGCTCTGCCATCAGCGCCTCTTGCCCACTGCCGAAAAGCCCCCAAAAAATTCTAAGCGAAGCTCCTATCGCTGCCACTTTTGAAATCGTAGCCAAATAGGCCGTAATGGGAGTGGGTGCTCCCTCATACACATCGGGCGTGTAGAGGTGAAAGGGTACCAAAGCCAGCTTGAAAGCAAAGCCCGCCACCAAAAACAACAAAGATAAAACCAGCAAAGCGGGCTCACCCGCCGCGATTGTTCGAGCAATATCCGCGTAATTCGTCGAGCCCGTCGCTCCGTAAAGCAATGACAAACCAAAGAGTAACGTCACTGTTGAAAACGATCCTAAGAGAAGATACTTGAAAGCGCTTTCCGTTGAATGCATGTCGGTTCGATAAAAACCACACAAGCCGTACAGCGCAATTGAGAGAGTTTCAAATCCAATAAAAAAACTAGTGAGATCCGAAGCCGAAGTAGCCACACTTGCGCCAAAGCCACCAAAGATAATGCACATCAAAAACTCAGGAAACTGCTCATAACGATGATCTTCAGTACGATCGAATACACCCGGCAGCGACATCAAAACGACGCTTAGAGCGATCACTAGACTCAAGAGGTTAAAAAACTGTGAAAAACTATCCCAGGCTACCGACCCAAAAAACAATCCGACGTTCGCGCTAGAATCAAACTGAGCAATGCTTACGGCCATCACGACAAGCAAACCAGCCACACCCACTATCGCCGAGAGCTTGGCTCTTCTAAAAATCATCTCCACACAAAGAACCAAAAGCCCCACCACTGCCCAACCAAGAAGAGGCAAAGCCTGCACACTATCTTGAACAATCTGCTGCATAAGGCTCTGATTCATCGCTTACTCCGTTACTGTAAAAAATTCGGCAAAGTTTTAAAAATTTGAGAACTTGTTTTCTCCACTGGGGACAAAATCCACGACGGAAAAAATCCGATTACAAAAACCAAAATCACCAGAGGAGCGTAAAGAATCCAATCTTTCAGAGCGAAATCACTCAAGCCCGTCGATTTTGGTCCAACGGCCCCAAAGCAAAGCTTTTGAACCAGATGCATCATGTAAATGGCACTCAGAATCACACCTGTGGTCGCCACAACCGCAACACTCGAGCTCACTACTGAGGACTGAAAACTGCCTAGAAGAATCAGAAATTCACCAATGAAACCATTGGTTCCCGGCAAAGCCACAGAGCTTAATGAAGCAATGATAAAGACCACGCTAAAGACCGGTATCGCTTTTGCTAGTTGGCCAAATGAATCGATGTCGCGAGAATGTTTTTGATCGTAAATGAAACCGATCAAAAAGAATAAAGCTCCAGTGCTTATGCCGTGATTGATCATTTGAATATAAGCTCCATTCCAGGCCATCTCATTCAAAGAAAAAATTCCTAGCGTCACAAACCCCAAATGCGAAACAGAAGAATAAGCCACTAACTTCTTCACGTCGGTCTGGCGCCAGGCGGCCACCGCTCCCGCAATGATTCCAATCACTGAGAGAACGCAAATGATCGTCGACAACTCAATCGCTGCCTGCGGAAACAAAGGAACGGCAAATCGCATCAGTCCGTAGGTTCCGATCTTCAAGAGAATTCCTGCTAGAATCACTGAGCCAGCCGTAGGAGCTTCGGTATGTGCATCAGGTAGCCAGGTATGAAAGGGAAACAACGGAACCTTGATCGCAAAGGCCAGAAAGAAACTCAAAAACATCCAAATCTGAATTCCAAGTGGTATGGGATTCTCTTCAAAATAAACCCGAAGGGTCTCAAAAGACGAGCTCCACTCGCCTGTTTTGCTAAAGTACAAAACATAAGTCGAAATCAAACCCACCAGCATCAAGAGCGAGCCTGCAAGAGTGAAAAGAAAGAATTTAGTCGTCGCATAAAGCCTGTTCTTTCCGCCCCAAATTCCGATCAAAAAGAACATCGGAATCAGCATTGCCTCGAAAAACACATAAAATAAAAACAGGTCCTCAGCCAAAAGACTCGCGACGACGGTACCCTGCAAGGCATGAAACAAAGCATGGTAGGCTTTTTCATGAAGACTGACTTTTTTAAGTGAATAAAAAAGGCAACTCAGTGTTAAAAACGCCGACAGCAGAATCAAAAAATAACTGTATGAATCCAAATGCAGACTGTAGCTCAAGCCAAAGTTTTCAAACCAGGGCGCCTGAAATCGCAGAGACTCGGCCCCCCAACCCGCAATGACGACCACCAAAAATAAAGCAGAAAGGCCCACAGAAACAAGCCCCGCAGCAGGCTTAGAGAGTAGTGCCAAGACGAAGGCTGAAACAAAAGGAAGCAAAAGCAAAACTAGAAGATAATTTCCACTCAACTCCATGTTTCTATCTTCCCTTTCCGAGATAAAAAACCAAAAAGGCCCCCACAAAAAAGACAATGAGGCCCAACCAAGACACTAAAAGATAAGTCTGAGTGTGTCCGGTCTGAAGGCTTCGAAGCCGGTCTCCCAGCGACCGTGTCCATGCAGCGGCTCCATGCAAAGTTCCGTCGATCACTCCTTGATCGACGATCTTCCATTGAAACTCGCCTAGACGGCGAAGATTTCTCACAAACACAAAATCATAAATTTCATCAACGTAGTACTTTTGCTTAAAAACGTTAAACGCGGGCGAGCGGAAATCCTCGGATTTGTAGTCGCGATACTTCCAGTAAGCGAGCCCCAAAGCGGCTATCGACAATCCCACTTTGAGCATAAACATCGCCCAACTATGTGGAGCCTGATTCTGAATTTGATTCACCACTTCAGCAAAATATCCCGCGAGCCACTCGGTTCCACCCAAGTACTGTGGCCAATTGATTAAGCCCCCAAACACCGACAGCAGCGCCAATACAATCAACACCCCTGTCATACTCCACGGCGACTCATGGGCCTCATGCTCACCTCTAAATTTACCAAAAAAGGTCATGAACCACATTCGGCCCATATAAAAGGCCGTCATGAATGAAGTCGCAAAAGCAAAAAAGATAAGTAGGGGTCGATGCGACTCTTTAGCCACCGCTATAATTTGATCTTTACTGACAAAACCCGAGAGCGGGGGCAGTCCAGCAATCGCCAACACACCAATGGTCATCGTCCAAAAAGTGATCGGCATCATTTTTCGCAGACCACCCATCTTGCGCATGTCCTGCTCATGATGCATGCCATGAATGACGGAGCCTGCGCCCAAGAATAAAAGTGCTTTAAAGAACGCGTGAGTGATCAAGTGAAAGTAAGCAGCAACGGGAGCCATCAAGCCCACCGCCAAAAACATATACCCCAGCTGAGAAACCGTGGAGTAAGCCAAAACTTTTTTAATATCGTTTTGAAAGATGGCAATGCTGGCTGCAAAGATAGCCGTGAGGCCACCCACATAAGCAATCAGCTCCAAGGCCCCAGGACTCAAAATAAACAAGCCCTGCAAACGACAGGCCAAATAAACTCCAGCGGTCACCATTGTCGCTGCATGAATCAAAGCAGAGACGGGCGTGGGACCCGCCATCGCATCAGGAAGCCAAACAAATAGTGGAATCTGAGCACTCTTTCCGGCTGCACCTAAAATCAATCCAAAACAGGCATAAGTCGTTAGGTCTAATTGAGCTGCAGTAAGCGAGCCGGCTTTCACGATTGCTAAAATTTCTTGAACACTCAAACTTCCGAACGCCTTGTACAAACAAAACATGGCGATCAAAAAACCGAAATCTCCCACGCGGTTTGCGACAAAAGCTTTTTTGCCCGCCTGAGCGTTGGCCTCATCCGTAAACCAGAAACTGATCAGAAGATAACTACACAGCCCCACACCCTCCCAGCCCAAAAAGATCCCCGGAAGAGAATCAGACCAAATGAGCATCATCATGGCGAACACAAAGAGGTTCAAATAGCTGAAGAAGCGCCCAAAACCAGCATCACCATGCATGTATCCGGCCGCATAAACATGAATCAAAGAACCGACGCCCGTCACGACCAAGGCCAAAGCGAGTGAAAGCGGATCCAGCCTAAAACTAAAATCGACTAAGCTTTTATCGCCAAACGGAATCCACGAGAAGTAGTGAACCGTTTCGCCTCCACTCATCTGAAAAAAGAGAATGCAAACCAAAATGAAGGGTATCGCAATACAAGCCGTCCCCAAAATTCCGATACCCTTCTCTTCGAGGTAAGGCTTAGTCCAAAACCAAAAAGCGCTGCCCGCAAGAGGCAGCAAGACCACTAAAGCTCCTAAAATCGAAATTGTTGAAGACGATTCCATTGTCTTAGCCTTTCAAGCTGGTCGCATCATCCAAGCGAATGCTTCTTCGTAAACGAAAGAGATTTAAAATAATCGCCAGCGCTACCGCCGTCTCGCAAGCGGCTACTGTAATGACCAAAAAATAGATGGCATTACCACCCTCATTGCCGTGCATTCGAGCAAAACTCACCAGGGAAATGTTTACAGCATTGAGCATGAGCTCTAAACAAATCAGCATCGAAAGCGCGTTCTTACGAATCAAAAATCCGCCGGCCCCAAGGACAAAAAGGCCAAAACAGAGAAATAAAATATGTGCGATGGGAACCGTCAACACTTAGGCACCCTCCGAGTTCTGTGAAGACACCGCGGTCAACGTGGCTTTCTTTTTTCGATGGGCCAAAAGCCCTACCGCAAGAACGGCCATTAAAAGCAACACGCCTGCAACTTCGAATCCCCAAACGTATTGGTGTAAAAAGACTTTAGCAAAATGATCCAAACTTCCCCAACCTGAAGCCTCTTCACTGAGCGCAGGAAGAGGTTTGAGCAATTCCGGTGTCGCCACATGAAGACATAAAAAAACCACCGCTATCGTGCTCGATAACAGGACAACGGTCGTCCATGGAACCGCCGCCGTTAAGCCCAGCTCTTTGGGATTCAAGTTAAGCAGTAAAATCACAAAAGTAAAAAGAACCACAATCGCCCCTGCGTAGACGAGAACCTGAATCACAGCGACAAAATGAGCTCCCAGCAACACGTACAGTGCCGATGTGCAGATAAAATTAACGATCAACCACAACGCCCCTTCGATGGGCTTGGGCCTAAAAGCGACCAACCCACCGGTGACGAGGATCAGGCCCGCAAGAACATAAAAAACAAGATTGGTTGCTTCCATTTTTTACCAAAGCGCAATCACAGCGGCTGTAAGGGTGAGATTCACGATGGCCAGAGGAAGGAGCCGCTTCCAACCCAAGCTCATCAACTGATCGTATCGAAATCGAGGCAAGGTCCAGCGAACCCAAACAAAAAGAAACAAAAAGAAAGCCACCTTGGTGACAAACCAAACAACGGGAAGCAAAGTCCCCAAAATATTGCTCGTTCCGTCGATCGTCCAATCTAAACCCAAAGTCGAATATAGATCGTTCCAGCCAAAACCGGGCCAGAGCTCCCAGCCCCCCAAAAACATCAAAACCGCTACAGCCGATAACGAAGTCATTATGGCGTATTCGGCGAGAAAAAAGAGGCCAAACTTAATACCCGAGTACTCCGTATGGTAACCAACGACTAACTCGGCCTCAGCCTCCGGAAGATCGAAGGGACTTCGATTCGTCTCTGCATAGATGGCCGGTAAAAAAACAAAAAACGCAAAAAAGCCCGGCAGAATATGCCACATGGAAGCCTGAGACTCGACGATGCCCACTAGGTCAGCAGTCCCCGCTAATAAAATAACAGTGACCACTGCCAGACCCGCTGCCAGCTCGTAGCTAATCATTTGAGCTGAAGCCCTAAGAGCCCCAAGAACTGAGAATTTGTTATTTGAAGACCACCCAGCTAGCGCGACCCCATATACAGATAAAGAGCTCACCGCCATCAAAAACAAAATACCAACATTCAGCTCAGCAATCTGAAGTCGCTGAGGAGTCTCAAACAAACCCCCAAGCGTTGTGGGCGGCCCAAAGGGGATCACGGCAAAAGAAAGCGCCGCCGGAATCACCGCTAACACAGGAGCTAAATAATAGTAAGGCTTCACGACACCTTCGGGCTCCAGTGGCTCCTTAAGAACAAGCTTAATTCCATCGGCTAAACTCTGAAGAAGACCGAACGGCCCCACGCGGTTGGGGCCTACGCGATCTTGAATCAAAGCGGCGACTCGCCTCTCTACCCAAATCATCACGGGAGCAACCGCCCCAAATACGATTCCAAAAAACAAAAGGATCTTTGCACCTAAAAAGATCCAGGGCAAAAAGGCTTCCAACATCCAATCAATTCCAATCCAATAAGCCCTTGCGCCACTCGTAGAGCAGGCCCAAGGTTAAGACGACCAAAAAGACAGCGCCAACTGTAAAGATATAGGCTCCCTCACCCATCGCTACAAAACCACGAAACGTTTGAGCCCAAGGCACCAAAAAGACGGTTTCAATATCGAAAAGGATAAAAGACACCGCAACCATGTAGAATTTAACCGAAAAACGCTGGTTATCGGCCCCGACAGTGGGAATTCCACACTCGTAGGGACTAGCCTTCGCCGGATGAAATTTGCGCGTCCCCACGATCTGACTCGCCAAAACGGCGCCAGCACCCGTTAAAACCCCAAGAACTCCTAAAATGATAACGCCCCAATAATCAGAGAGAAGCACGGGCCGAGAATAACGAATCGATGAATTTAGGGTCAATCAAAAGGGCTACTTAAATGATGCGTAACATAAAAAGTGGTTGACCATGGATGGTCCAAAACTTTGTAATATTACTGGAGGGTTAAGGTGCGCACCGATTAGGTAAACATCTCGATCCAAATTGAGGGGAGTAAAATGTCCGAAAGCATTCGAATCATCAAAAAGTACCAGAACCGAAAGCTCTATGACACGCAGGACAGCTGCTATGTCACTTTGGATGGAATCGCAAAAATGATTCGGGATGGCGAAGAAATCGTTGTCATCGACAACAACTCAAAAGAGGACGTGACCGCTTTGATTCTGACTCAAGTGCTCTACGAGCAAGAGAAGAATCATCAAAGCGTGCTCCCGGTTTCGATTTTGAAGCACATTGTCAAATCGGGCAGTAACAACCTTTTTGAATTCATGCAGAAGTATATTTTTGGAGCCTTCGACGCCCACTTAAGAGTGCAAGAAGACCTTCGACTCCATGTGGAGAAGCTTCAGAAAAAAGGCGAGCTCAGTGAGACCGAAGCCACCAGCCTGTTTCGGCAGATTGGTGAGTTGGGTGAGTCTTACAAAACAAAGCTGGATAACAAAATCGAGGAACGTTTGCAGAGCTTTTTGCAAAACCGATCTGGAAGTGTTAACCAGCCAAGCCTTTAAGCAAATGGAGAGGGAGTCGGACTCTGTCCGCCTTCCATTTGACGACGCTTCTTTTCGCCTTCAGCTTCAGTAGCACAATCAATGCAAAGCTCGGTCATGGGTCGGGCCTCTAAGCGCTGCGCTTCGATGTCCGCACCACAGCCCTCGCAGCTTCCGTAAGAACCCTCTTCAATTCTTAAAAGTGCTAGCTCAATTTTGCGGATTAACTTTCTCTCGCGGTCCCGAAAACGTAACAACCGGCTGCGATCCAGCTCAACAGCTGCTTGATCGGTAGGGTCGGCAAAGCGGTCCCGGCTCGCTTCAGAGATATCTTTAGATGCTTGATCGGCATCAGCCAAAAGCTCTGCCAAACGATCCTTAAGGACTTTTTGATAGTGCTTAATTTTTGCTTTCGTTAATCCTGGCATTCCGCACTCCTCGCTTAAAACTGGAGTCCTGATAGATGATTTGTGAAAGCAAAATCAAACAAAAAAACCAGGCGAACAAGGAATTCACTTGCTTCCGACGAAAGTCAGTTAACAATAAGTAAGAGGGAGGCTCGATGTTTTTTATACGCTTTCGTGCTTTGGGCTTATTAGGACGCTGTTTAAGCTTCCTGGGCCTACTAGGGACTCCATTCGTTGCACTAAGCCTACATGCCCAAAGCATGAGCGGGCAGAGCTGGTGGGCACCCCAAGCCTGGATGCGTGGCGGGGCTGCGGTGGCCTGGTCTGATGAGCTGGATGCGCTGACCGCAAATCCCGCCCTTCTCTTTCGTATCAAGGGAGCAAGCAGTGCCGGCGGTGATTGGTTGAGACTTCCTAAAGATATCGACCGTTGGTCTGTGGGTCTGGCCGATGGGCGAAAGGCGGTAGTGGGTGGTTTTCGTTTTGATTGGGTCGATGAGGGGCGTCCAACACGCCACACTTATCATTTGGGACTCGCCTACCCGACGAGCTACGGTAGCCTAGGAACCTCAGTTCATGTTTACAATTTTGATGATGTTGCCCGCGGAAAAGGTTGGCACGTTTCACAGAGTCTGGGTGCTTACATTCCCCTCGGCCCCAATTTTGGAATAAGCGTTTTGGGCCGACACCTATTAGATCGAGCACCAGACCACCTCTTGCCGCCCGAGTTTGCCACGGGATTTGTTTATCGCCTCGAGAACTCGCTCACCTTTCAATTCCAAGCTGATCGTCGCTTTGGGATCCCAGACCAAGACTTTAACTACTCAGCAGGACTTGATCTGATCATGAAGAAATTTTTCGCCGTTCGGGGGGGCTTTCACTGGAACCACGAGAAGGAGCGAAGACTTTGGTCAGCTGGCGCAGCCCTTGAGGCTCCCAAAAGCTCTCTCGCTGGGTTCTACACTCGATCACTTTACGGCAAAGACAAAGATGGTTTTGGTCTTAAACTAAGCGTGAAATTTTAAGAATCTACGAGAGAGGCACAAAACCAATCCGCAAGTTCTCTTCGGGAATGCACTTCAGCGATCTTCTCTGCTTTGCCGCTAAAGATCTGGGCGCGGTAGGAATGCGCGCTGACGTCCTCTAAGCGATTCGCGACGACGAAATCAATTTTCTTGCCCCTTAACCAATCGCGAACTTCTTTTTGGAGCTCGCTTGCGGTGAGTCGGGACTCTAATTTAAAGGCAATCACTTTTGTGCGTGGCCACTTTACTCTGTCGAGTATCTTTGACGTGGGCTTTAACTCAAGATACATCGCTTGATCGGACGTGACTTTCATTTTCTTGGGAGCCTTCACTTCAAAATCCAAAATGGCCGCCGAGTGAACAAAAAGATCAGGGGCATTCGATTTGAACCTCTCCACCGTTTTTGACATCTCTGAATGAGTAATGGCCGAGTATTGCTGTAAGTATGAAGGGATCTGCACCTGATGAAGTCCTGCAATCAACTCGACTTCACATCCTGCACGATAAAGAGCAAGGGCGATCTGAAGTCCCGTTCGCCCCGACGACTGATTGCCCAGAAAGCGAACATCGTCGACGGCCGACATCGTCGCGCCCAAAGTCACTAGAGCGCTGTTTTTCTTTTTCTTTGCTGACTTTAGGCGAAAAGCATTCACCAAATGACAAGCCTGCTGCGCGAGATCTTCGAAGGACGGCGCCTTTTGCTTTCCCTCAACGAGTGGTCCATCCACAAAAAATACATGCGGTAGCTTTTCTAATTTCTTTCGATGCTCTTGATATGAGGGACTCTCACGCAAACTCTGGTGCATCGAGGGCACAAAGATGATGGGCTTTCGACCCAAAACACTTTGAATCAGTGTCGTTGCTAAACTATCAGCAATTCCAAGAGAGCTTTTGGCAAGAAGATCGAGTGTAGCCGGTGAGATGATCAGAGCTTCGGCAGAACTCAAATGCTCTGCACTACCCGTAAGCTCAGTCTTGGGCTGCTGCTTTGCAGCCCACTCAAAAACCAAAGGACTCACGAAAGTTTGTGCCATCTCTGTTAACACGGGCCGGACGATCGCACCATAACGGCGCAGCTCTCGAATCTGCTTGGGACTCTCGATGACGGCAATGCCTCCACCGCATACAAAATCAATGCGAACGTTTAAAAGATCATTGCCTTTTACTTCAACATCACGATCGTCCAAGCTCATCCCTTGGTGTATGCCATAGGTGATCTGGCACGAGCAAGTGAGAGCGAGAGAGCCAAAGGAACAATTCGAGCGAAGAGGGATTTAAGTCAGTGATTTTTTTATTTTCTGCTATCTCGCTGATTCTTTGGGGCTGGGTAAGAACTGCGATCCTTCTGATACCCATTATCTTTTTTCATGGGTCGGCCACGGCCCTAGCGGGTCTGTGGATTAGTTTTTTTGCGGCCGCTGCTTTATGCGCTCCGACTTTTAAAGACTCCATCGATTTTCGCGAGCTCACCAAAGAGAGGGCTAGCTTAATCTTATTTTGTTCGGCAGCCCTGTTTGGAGCCCTCTTTTATCCGCTTCCAGTTCTCTGGTTTGGTTTGGGCGCGTTGGCTCCGCTTTTTTTTATTAGAGTATTCGATCTCATGCGACTGCCTATCGCTCGAGTCTATGTTTTTGATCCTCGTCGCCGATGGCTCCTTGTAGGGGCCTGGCTTTTGGCTTTCATTGGGCGTTGGTTCTGATAAACCAAATCGTGGTTCATTTTTACTCACCCAGCAAATGGGAGTTTCCTAAAAACTTTGATCATAAGTTTGTAAGCTTTGGCATGGGTGCAAGGGCGGCTCAGGAACTAGCTCGTCGCCTTAATCTCACCCGACCAAAAGGCTGGATCGTGATTGCCGGAAGCGCGGGCGGCCTGCGTCCGGGAATCCAAACAGGTGATAGTTTTGTGGTTCGAGAAGTAAAACACGCAAGGAAATCCTGGACTTTAAATGTACCAAAGGAGCTGAGCAGTTTTCCGCAGGCCGTGCTTACCAGCAATTCTGTGCCCATTTGGTCCTCTACAGAAAAGTTAAATCGCCATCATGCCGATGCCGCTGATATTATAGATTGTGAACTGGAATTTTTTTTAGAGAACTTGGACCCTAGTCTCGTCGCTCAAGTTTTAGTTCTTCGAACAGTGATTGATTCCCAAACTCACGAGCTGAACTTTTTTGATGGCTTTAGGATTCGGCCTGAGAGGCTTTTGAACCCGATCGAACTCATTAGGTTCATTCGATTTATCTTTTGCTTTTTTAAGTTTCGCTCGGGCCACTCTGAGTTTTTTAAACGTGTAGATCGAGTTTTATTTTTGGATGATTTGACAGAGACGCGATGGCGTTAGAAGAACGCCTCTAAACTTTTTTGGCTGACAAAGAAACTCCTAGCAAAATTACTCCAATTCCTAAAAGCGCAGTGAGACCCAAGCTCTCTTCAAATAAAACCGTACCGATTCCCGCGGCTAAAATAACTTGAAGGAAACCAAACTGACTCACTTCCTGAACGAGTCCGTTTTGCAACGAGCGAGTTAAAAATACCTGCCCCACAAAAGTGCTTAAACCAATTCCCACTAAATAAAACCAGTCCGTGGCGGACGGTGACACCCACTCTGACCACCCAAACGGAAGAACAAAGAAAAACGACACCACTGAAAAATAAAAAAGAATGAGGAAGGGGTCTTCTTGCTTTTTGGTTCTTCGAATCATTTGATGCGCAAGCGCCGAAAAAAAAGCAGACGCCACAGCCGCTGCGAGCGCCACATTGTTCGCAGCCGAATCAAAACCACGAACCATGATTACCCCCAAAAAAGAAATCAAAAAAAAGATCCACTGCCGGGGAGCTACCGACTCTTGCGAGATAAACCCCGCTAACATCAAACCAAAAATGGGGGCCAAATTTTGAAGAACAATCGTCGTTGCCAGGGGCAAATTCTGAAGCGCATAGAAAAAACAACAAAGCGAGAGTGTTCCAAAAATCCCACGCAGCCAGAGCAGCGTTTTGTTTCTGGGCCACATTGAAATTTCTCTTTGGTGCAAAAAGAAACTACACAAAACAAGACCTATCGCTGCTCGAACCAACACCAACTGCAGAAAATGCAAATGGGGAATCATCTTGGCAAAGATGTTCATGAGCGTGAAAGCCAAAATGGAGGCCAACATTTGCCGTTGACCAAGACTTAGGTTCAAAAAGCCCTCACATATTGCGGCGGTACTTACCACCGACCTCGTAAAGCGCTTGCGAAATTTGTCCGAGCGAACAAGAGCGCACAGCCTTCATGAGTTCTTCAAAAATATTGCCGCCCGAGATCGCCGTTGCCTTTAGCGACTGCAGCGCATGAGACGACTCTTGAGCATGTTTGGCCCAAAACTTCTTAAGATCTTCAAGGCGCTGATTCTTCTCTTCAGGATTCGAACGCGAAATCTCGATATTTTCAATCGACTGCGATTGCTCCGACTGAAAAGTGTTCACCCCCACGATGGGCAGCTCCCCGCTATGCTTGAGATGCTCGTAGTGCAGACTCTCTTCTTGAATCTTGGCCCTCTGATACTGCATCTCCATGGCTCCCAAAACACCGCCGCGAGAAGAAATACGCTCAAACTCAGCAAGCACAGCCTCCTCGACCAGATCTGTGAGCTCTTCCATGGCATAAGAACCTTGCAAAAAGTTTTCTGTTTTTGCCGAACCATACTCGCGCTCAATAATCATTTGAATCGCCATCGCACGGCGCACACTTTCTTCTGTTGGTGTAGTGATAGCCTCGTCGTAGGCGTTGGTATGAAGGGAGTTACAGTTATCGTAAATCGCAGTGAGCGCCTGAAGCGTCGTACGAATATCATTGAATTCGATTTCTTGCGCATGAAGACTGCGGCCCGAGGTTTGAATGTGATATTTAAGCTTTTGAGATCGTTCATTAGCTCCATACCGGTCTCTCATCACCACGGACCAAATACGGCGCGCCACTCGACCCAAAACTGAGTACTCAGGATCTAGACCATTGCTAAAAAAGAATGAAAGATTAGGTGCAAATTCATCGATCTTCATCCCGCGCGAAAGATAGTACTCTACGAGCGTAAAACCATTGGCCAAAGTGAAAGCGAGCTGCGTGACGGGATTCGCTCCAGCTTCTGCAATATGATACCCGGAGATGCTCACGGAGTAGTAATTTCTTACTTTGTTTTGAATGAAGTACTCTTGAATATCACCCATCATTTTAAGTGCAAATTCAGTGGAAAAAATGCAGGTATTTTGAGCCTGATCCTCTTTTAAGATATCCGCCTGTACCGTGCCTCGAACATTCGCCAAGGTTTGTTTTTCAATCTCAAGACGCTCTTCCGCATGGGGCTCGCGACGATTCTTTTCTTTAAATCTTTGAAGCTGCTGATTGATAGCAGTATTCATAAACATCGCCAGCAAGATCGGGGCAGGCCCATTGATCGTCATTGATACCGAAGTATTAGGGTCGCAAAGATCGAAGTCCTTATACAGAACCTCCATGTCTTCCAGAGTAGCGATGCTCACTCCACTCTCGCCCACTTTGCCATAAATATCGGGGCGCAGTGCAGGATCTTCTCCGTAGAGAGTCACCGAATCAAAAGCGGTCGAAAGTCGTTTAGCCTGATCGTGTCGACACAAATAGTGAAAACGTGCGTTGGTGCGCGCCGGAGGACCTTCGCCTGCAAACTGGCGCCGAGGTTCCTCGCCCTGCCTTTTGAAAGGATAAATTCCTGCTGTGAAAGGAAAATAGCCTGGTAGATTTTCGAAATAACTAAACTTAAGAATCAAATCCCAGGACTCAAGCTTGGGTGCCGCCACTCGCTTAAGCAAGGAGCCGGAGAGACTTTTAAAAATTTGTGGCGCTAAAATTTCTTTGTCGCGCACTCGATAACGAACTTTCTCATTTTGATACTCGCTCGCAAGCTGGCTCCATCGCTCAAGCACTTCCTTCGACCCAGACGAGAGAGCCTCCCACTCGGCTTGAGCTTGGGTCTTTGCATCGGGCAGCCACTGAGCGGCCTCTTTAAGAACATAGGCCTTTCTTGCCTGAGCTATCTCTTGATGAGCTAGACGACGATAATCTTTGCAAACCTTCGCGATCTCCCCAAGATAAAATACTCGATCCGGCGGAATAATGACGGACTGAATCTTACCAGAAGTGTCGAAATTTTTATTGGCCTCTGGGAGTTGTGAATTCTTTTCACGTAACTTTGTTTTTAGCAAATGGTAGAGCTTCGTTACTCCAGGATCGTTAAAGATATTGCATCGAGTTCCAACAATCGGAAGCTCCGAGAGGTCTTGAAGATTAAAAAGCTTTCGGCTTCGCTGATATTGCTTTCGAACGGCTTGAAGCGCATCTTCTGAACCGCGTCGCTCAAACTTATTGACTGCGATCAGGTCCGCAAAATCGATCATATCGATTTTCTCGAGCTGAGTGGCAGCTCCGTAGTCAGAGGTCATCACGTATAGACTGAGATCTGCAAATTGGGTGATCGCACTTCCACTTTGTCCAATTCCTGACGTCTCAACAATAATGACATCAAAATCACTAGCTCTGGAGGCCTGTACGATTCTTTGCACAGAGTCCGCAATTTCAGAGCCACTGCCCCGCGTGGCAAGCGAGCGCATAAAAACACGGTCGTCTTCAATCGCATTCATTCGAATACGATCCCCCAAAAGCGCACCACCCGTTCGCTTTTTGGTAGGATCGACTGAATAGATCGCCATTTTAAGGCCAGGATGCTCATACAAAAAACGAAGAATCAGCTCGTCGACCAAAGAGCTCTTGCCCGCGCCTCCCGTGCCCGTCACACCCACGACTACCGGTTGTTTTTTGGATTTGGGAAGATTGGGGAGAGAAGTGCTTCGCTCAAGTTGCGTCAGCGTCTGCCCCCAAAGCTTGGGGTGATCAAAATTTAAAACGGGAGCTGGTCGTGACTCGCGAACCTTAACGCAGGACTCGATCATGAGCCGAATCATGCCCTCTAACCCGTACTTCATTCCGTCTTCGGGAAGAAAAATTTTATCTACACCATAGGCTTCGAGATCTTTTTTCTCGCGAGGAAGAATAACTCCTCCTCCGCCACCAAAAACGCGCACATGCCCGAAGCCCTCAGCTTTAAGTGAGTCGATCAAATACTTAAAGAATTCGTTGTGACCACCCTGATAAGAACTAATCGCGACTCCATCGGCATCTTCTTGGATAATGGCCCGCACGATCTCGGAGACACTGCGATTATGACCCAGGTGGATCACCTCGCATCCCTGATCCTGAAGTATTCGACGAATAATGTTGATCGCCGCATCATGCCCATCAAAAAGAGAGGCAGCCGTTACAAATCGTATGGGGTAAGCGGGCTGTAGACTTTGTTCAGAACGAATAGCGTGTGACACGCCTTCGCTTATACTTCAACCGATTGCATATGCTCAAGATTCCCTTCGATAACTGCTTTTCCAATCAGGTTACCAAAGCTCTTTCGAAGCTCCTCATCGGACCACTTAAACTCAATTCCCACGATGTTTCCGCTTCTATCCGGCAGAAATCGACAATAATGAACGATGCCATCCACCAGCAGGCTCTCATTACCAATACGAAGTTCAATCCGCACCTGGGGACGCTGAAGAAGATGTGCGTCCCTCCAGCCCGTCATAAAGCTACAGCCACCTAAGCCGATACTGTTAAGAGCGCTGGACCGATCAAGCCCCTCCAGAATTCGGGCCTTAATTGTTTTTTCTGAACCTATCTTGAATCGAGACCACTTTCGTAAACGCAACATCGACCCCCTCCACCCCAAATGGGGGACCACCACACTGCTTTATTATGCAGGGCTTTTAGAAGTCTGTATAAGACTCGAGCATCACTGGGGTTTATCGTCAGCCCTGGAGGAGAACTCCAATCTATCTAGAAACTGACGCAGGAGATCTCGCGACTCACGACGAACCTCAAAACGCCCCCGAGCCCCGTAGATGAGTTGCTCACCACTAAGCACATAACCCTCTTGAATGCGGTTCCACCACAGGTCAATCTCACGAGCTTGCTCAAAGAAGAAGGGGTGAAATGAGGTGTCTTCAGTAAAATCTTTTCGTTTTCCGTTTTTGACTTGGCCCCAAATAATGCCCGACTCTGCAGGAAACCTCGACATAAACTGAGCAAATCGAGTCTCGATTTCATCCCAAGATTCCGATTTTTCAGCGATGATTTTTGCGTCAGCGATCAATTGTTTTTCACGCTCGACCTTCTCTCGCTCTTCCCTTTCTCGTTTCAACTCCTCAGGTGACTTAACGGTCTCCACAAGCTGATCCCTAATCTCACTCGTTTGCTCTCGAATGGCCCTCAGCTGACTCTGAAAAAATCCATAGGTTCCTAAAACCGTTGTAATAGCGCCCACCCATGCTAGTTTTTCAGAATGTAATTTCACAAAATCTTTTGCTTTTTGATTCACCCAATTCATGACATTGAGCGGATCTTCGATGTGACTGCGCCGACGAAACTCTCTGAAGATCTGATCATAGCGATAGAGATTTTGTGCCCAAGCAAAAATTTCTGGATCCGGATGATACTCGATAAACAATCCTCGGGGATCTAACAGATCTTCAATGTCTCTTATTAACTGCAAGCGCTGCTTGGTGATGGGGTGGTGCTCGATTCGATTACTCTGCTCGGAAGATTCATTCCACAGCTTAAGAATAATACTAAATCTCACAAAGTAGATCGCCTGTTGCTCTCTCAGAGCTCTCAAAGCACTTTCAAATTTTTTCAACTCCAGAACTTCTTCGTTGATCAATCTTCTTAAAGCTCTCTTGTCTTTAACGAGCCGACTGACAAAGGCTGGATTCTGAGGAACCACAATGACGCCCCCAATTTTATCTGGCGCTGGGGGAAGCAGAACCTCCTCAAAGGGCTCCGTGCTCTTGGGCGCGTCCGCTTTGAAAGCGGTCTCTAAGATTTCGATTCGCTTTCGAAGACGTTTGAGCCCAGCCGGAAAACTTTCAAGGCGATCACGGTAGCTCAAAAACTCATCGATCCAAATGGCCACTTCTTCATTCGCTTTTTGAAGATCCAGCGAATGGCTTCTCATTTGAGAGGTAAAACGAATCACGGTAGCTCGCGCGGGCTTACCTCCAAGCTTTGAACGCTCTCTCCATAACTGCGCATGAAAGATTGATTTTATGCTGGTAGGACAATCGTAACGCCCCTTGGGCAAGGCATCGAGCTCGGTGATAGGACCGAGCGAAAAAATAACCGCTAAAAAAACCGACTGATAAAGCACGCGAACCACGGGAACCTCATAGCAAGCTTTGGTGGCTTTGGGCAGCCCACCGAAGCTTATTTGAAATCAGCTACTTAGGCCCCGTGCCTGCATAGATCTTCTCATTGTCAGGGCTATCGACTCTTAACTCAGAGAGAATTCGTACTTGTCTCGAATATATCGCACCCACTCCTCATCTCTGAAATGAGTGTGAGGGGTCCCACACCTCATATGAAAGTAATACAAATTTACGCGACTATCCGAAGGATTAACGAAACATAACGACGCATAGCGAAGCTTCAACTAAAAGAAGTCAAAGGGTTTAAGTTCAACAAGCGTCGCATTTAGCTTTTCAGCTTCTTGCTTGAGGACGGCAGGATCTTCAAGGTTGGGGCAGGTTTTCATTTTGGGCGAACACATTTGGCAGATATGATCTATGTACTCTTTGCCTGTGCTATACGAATAGGTGGGTACTGCACTCAGATACTGCTCCGGCACGTCATTGTATCTGACTCTTCCAGCCCAAAAACTAAACTGAGTGGTTGAGCCATTTTGACCAGACGATGAAACTTTAAGATCCTTTGCAAGTTCTCTATAAACGCTGCCCGAAGGCACATCGCCTCGTGATCGAAAAATCCAAAGGTCAAAAGTGCCCGCGGTCCCGCGATTGCGTCCTAACTTCAAGAGCCCCGTTATCTTCTCACTGCGATCTGGTAGCATGGACACTACAGCGCCTAGCCTTTGCCCGCTGGCGAGACCCTGCGCACTTTGCTCGCGCGTTGGAACTCCAGTGGCAGTGAACCCGACCGTCCGCTGGCCAGATTCAAGATTTTCGATCACAGTTGAACACCACATCTCTTGGGCTCTGGCCGTTGCGGCTGAGCCGACCCATACCAACACAGCAAAAAAGATTTTCATGCTACCGCCTTTTTCTTTCAATTTTGGTTTCAATGTAGTCCTGGGGTTTAATGAGTCGGCTACAAAAGACTTGATCACAGATGATACAACTACTTTGCAACACTCTGCCGTCTCGGCTGAGCGTGTTCAAACCTACATTTGAGGCAGCGTCAGATACTGACGCAGGTCCAAAGGCAATACTGTCTCCCTCTGCACCATCAGCGTAGCTTCCATTTTGGTCAGGATTTTGGATGGTGGTGACAGAACTCATGGCAAAGTCAGGCTTTCGCTTGGCAGCCCTTAGAGCTGCCTCTTTCTTGGGCTGCTCAATAAGATCCTCAACCTTAATGCTTGAAGATCGAATCACCGACAGCTTGTACTCCATCGGGATTGTTTCTCTTTTCGGCAGCTTTTCATACAAGACAAACACCGCCGGGTCCTGACTTATCTGAGCGGCAAAGGCTTTTTCAGTGTCATTGAGCGCAAAGGGGATACTCTCAAATGTACTCCCCGTAATCTTCTCAATACCTCGATAGTCTTCTAAATCAGGCACCCGAGTCAGCCCACAATAGAGCGTATCAAAAGCGTGTGCAGACTGCGGCATGAACAAACCCATTAAACCCACTCCCAACACGAGGGCGGCTAGAACTCTTGATTTCAATAGCAGTGAGGCGTCTCTCATGGGGCGAGGCTATGCAACAATCCGCGTCCTGAATCAAGAACTTTCATTAAGCGGAGTTATCCTAAGTCGACTTGCCGGCACTTGTCGCGCCGAAATATCAATTCTTTTAAAGTGCGCTCGTCGCTCCACCATCCACCAAAATCGACTGGCCTGTGAGTCCCGAGGCTTGTTGCGAACACAAAAAGCAAGCCACGTCGCCAATCTCTTGAGGATGGAGCAGTCTTTTTTGTGGCAGCGTAGGAGCCATTGCCTCCGCAACCTTCAACTTCTCGACTCCCGGAGTGAGCGTCCAACCCGGCAAAACAGCATTCACGGTGATACCATGCGCAATGAGGTCCCGAGACGCGAGCTTCACCAAGCTCGATAGTCCCGTACGAAGGCTGCTCGAGATGGGCATCTTGGCGATCGGCTCTTTGGCCGCCAGCGAGGTCACCAAGACAATTCGACCAAAGCCCTTCTCCTTCATCGCGGGCATCGCCCACTTCATCAACTGTACGGCGGGAGAAAACAAAGCCTCGAATCCCATCTGCCAATCGGTCCACTCTAAATCCATCAATAAACCCTTGGGTGGGCCTGGCATATTGATCACTAAAATCTCCGGAGATCCAAAGGCCATGGTAAAGCGATGACAGAGGCTTTCTACCTCTTTCGGCTTCGATAAATCTGCCGGAACAATACCGAAGGCACCGATCTCAGAAGATATAGAGTTAAGGCGCGACTCATCCCGGCTCGACAAAACCACTCGAGCGGACTCGGCAGCCAACGACCGAGCGATGGCCAAACCAATTCCTTGAGTCGAAGCAGTGACCAATGAAATTTTTCCGTTCAGGCTAAGATTCATAATTCAATTTCCTTTCTGAGAAATCGATTCCGTTAGCGGCAAAACAACCAAGACGCGAGTGCCTCTGCCCTGCTCGGATTCGACCATCAAACTTCCGCCGCGCATGCGGATGCTTTGTTGAGAGCGTAAAATCCCTAAGCCAGTCCCCGAACCACCTTTACCATGCGTGATCACATCCGTTCCCAATTTTACGAGAATCTCTTGAGGCATGCCCTTACCGTTATCCGTAACTTCTAAATTCACATTCTGATTTCTCACACTGATTTTTACATCAATCACTCCCGTATCTGGATCTACTGCTTCAAAGGCATTCTTGAGGAGATTCGAGCAGACCTGGATTAACTCTAAAATATGTGGACTTGGTGGCAATTGCGCGGACACATCGTCCATTTGCAAATCTACCTTCGTAGGCTCATGCCCCGAAAACTCCGCACGTATCGTCTTGATCAGAGCCTCTACCAGTTGCCTAAAGTTCTGAGTCCATGATGACGTTGGCTCCGCATACTCTTTTAGGAGCTGACTCGATATCGCCTGGACCCTCAACGCAGAAGCCTTTAGTATTTTCTTGGCATCGGCATCGAGAACGGAATCATCCGAAATGGTCATCAAGATAGCGCCCACAGGAGATCGAATATCATGCGCCACACGAGAAGCCACTTCAGAAACGGCAGCCTCTCGCGACTTCAACTCAATCTCCTTCAAAAGAGATTGAATTCGCATCTGGATATCATACACCTCTTGAACTTCGGGAGCTGAAGCTAAGTCCTCAGGACTTTCTTTGCCCTCCAAGAGGGCCAAGGTCCGATGGATGGGTTGCATAAAAAAGCGATTGGGAACAACATTTACTAAGGGCACCAGCAAACTCAAAATGAGAATGGTGACAATCACTAAAAATACAGTTCGCCGTCCAAATTCATGAAGCGCACTTTCAAAGGCAAAATAAGATCCATCGATAAAAATGCTTCCAAAGCGCTGAGATCCAATACTACGTAACGGAACTTCCCACTGAAACCGATCTGGAAAGTGCCAGCGAAAGCCCTCCAAGTCGAGGTTTGCTGAATGATTCCATTGAATAGTCAGCTCCGGGTGCCGATCTTTAAAAACCTCTAATCGCTCGGGAATAGACTCTTCATTATCGACCAACACTTGTCCAATCACAAAATTCTCTAGCTCCACCAGTTCCGCTCGAAGCGACTTTTTTAGATCCTCTACTAATCGCAAAGCTTCATAGGTGCTAAAACTTAAATTCAAGAGGACCAGAATCGCAATGACACCAGCCACTCTAGAAACAATCTGGCGCCGAATGACATCCTGAAGGCTCTTCACGGGATAGACTCTCTGGGAACCCGAACCGACTCAATGAACTCTGAGCCCTTCTTCGTGTACTTCAGAATGGCAAATCGCTCCGATCGAAAAACAAAGGGGTTTTTTGCTTTCATTTCTAAAAACGCCTTAAGAAACCCAGCCGCTCGCTTGTCGCTGGGAAGACCCAGTAGATTCTTTTCAGAGCTCACCGTTTGAATCAATTTCATGGCGGCAAAGGCAATTAAAGAAATACGCTCCGGTTCGGAGGTCGTCGTCATGAATTTAGCGTACTCTTTTTTAAAGACATCCCCCAAAACACGGGCCGATTCGAAAGCCCATGGGTTTACTAGATATCCACTTACATCCTGCTTAGACTGGATCCTACCAAAATTCGACGCACTCCAAGGACCCCAATCATCGTTTCCTAAAAAAATGAGGTTCTCATCCTGAAGTCGGTCACTCAGTTTAGAGGCGAGTATTCCTGAGGAGTATGAAGTGTTAGGCAATAAAATCAAATCTCCCTTTCGATATCCCACTAAAAGCTTCTCTACATCGACGCTCTCCACCGTCGCCGTCGCAAAGGTCGCCTCAGAAATATGCATACTCGGGCGTCGCTTTTTGAACTTAGATAAGAAGACATCGGCAAAATCGCGACAATTCTTGCACTCCGATTCAATGATTGCATGAATCCCTCTTGGCTTAAGCCTTTGGATCGAAAAATTCACTAAAGCCTCCGTCGCAAAACGATTTGGATACGATATCGAATAGAGATTGTCGGGCAGGGCGCCCACCGCTTCTGCCGTGGCCAAAGGCGATATGACTAAGCGCTTGGGAAAGCTATTCTTTAAAAGTAAGAAGCGATTAGAAGATCGAGGTCCAATGATGACATCCGGGTTCCAGGCTTCAACCTCCGAAACTCTTTCTAGGATGGATACAGGCTCCTGACCCAACTCAAAGTACTTCCACTCAAGCGGAATGCCCTGTTCAGCCATTTGTCGCTTACCGAGCTCAATGCCTAAAAAATAATCCTTTTCATATTTTTCGGAAGCCAGCGTTTGCGATTGAAGTCGATCCATAATGGCGATCCGAACGGGCGATGTTTGCGAGAGAATCAGACAACTCAGATAAACCAAATGAATCATAGGACGAGCCTTTCATAGAGATGAACGCCGAGGCGAAGTGCGTAAAGGATCATGCCTAAACCACAAATCCAGCTCACAAACCAAAATAATTTTTCGACACTGTTGGTTCTCCAAATACTGACAAAGGCGGATAGGAGGAAGAACCAAAGCGGAGAAGCCACACTAATACCGGCCAAAAAGTAAATCGTCTCCTCGGCACCTAAGGTCGCCCTATAAGATCCAAAAAGAAGGGTTCCGTCTAAGAGAGCTTGGGGATTGAGCCAAGTTAAAACGAGAGCCGCTCGCAAAACTTTCCAGGAGCTGAGCGGAGTTTTTTGGCCAGACTGCACCTGAACTTTATGCCGAGAACGAATAATCTTCCATCCCATCCAAAGAAGAAAAACACATCCAAAAGCGAGAAGAGCTGGCTCCACCCAAGGTGACAGCTTGAGCAATGTTCCGACTCCAAAAAAGCAAGCCATGGCGAGCGAAATATCCACGAGCGATACAAAACTGGGAACCTTCCAGGACTGTTTCCAGGGGTTGGTCAATACCGAGTGAATCACAAAAACATTTTGAGGTCCTAAAGGCATCGCATAGGCAAGCCCCAAAAGGAAGGCTTCAAAAAAAATGATCAAGCTAGTTCGCTCCTTTTAAGACCTTTTTAAAAAATGCCCAATACGTGGGGTCAAGTGCCTCTATCTCCGCCCGAATCGAGCGATGTACCAACGGCAACTGATCGATAGAGAGGTGTGGATAGAGATGGTGCTCGACGTGAAAGTTGTTTCCATTCGTTAACCAATACGAAAAAAAAGAGCCCGTGATGCTTCGTGTGTTGACGAGCGGGTTTGAGGACAGGGTGTCGACCGCATAATGCTCTGGAAGCTCTATTAAAATATGAGTGACTTCTCCCACCACCAAGGCTGGCAAAACCCAAAGAAATAAAACTTCTTTGGGAAATAAAAGGCCTAAAAGTGCTAACAAAAGAAAGAAAATCAAAAGGAATCGATATTCTTTAGAAGCCAATCGCCGGTCACGAGGGGTCGAGATGTCCGAGGGGACACGACCCAACCAAGCACGTGCGCCATCCAAAATGCACAGGCGAAATCGATCCAATCGAAGCCAGGACTTCATCGCTGTCCAAAGGGGTTTCGCTTCTTCATTTCGATAAGAAAAAAACTCTCGGTCCTTCGGAGTGCCCAAACAAGAATGATGCTCAAAATGTCGCGCGCGATAGTGCGCAAAAGACACAAAAAGTGGAATACCCAGAATGCGTCCGATCCACAAATTCCATTCTTTCGATCGAAAGGCCGTAGCATGGAGACATTGATGCTGAAGTTCGACCGCATGAGCAAACATCACCCCTAAAATGATCGCCCCCACCAAATTCAGAAGAAGACTATTCTGCAAGGCCAAGAACGCCCCGACACATAATAGCGTAGCGAGTACCAACAACTTTACAGCAAAGGTAATACTAGAAATTCTCGTCTTAAACTCCATCGCGAGAGGCGAGCATCGCAAGTCGCGTGCCGAATCTACACTGACTGGAAATGGATTTTATGCAGTCCTCTAGGCCTGTCGACCCCTCATGCTGTGGCCCAAAACCACAGTTGTGGGATTTTTTGGACATGCCCACCGAGCCCTCGAATCTGTGGTATACAAACCTATGGCCGCTCAGCAGCCCCTGTTTATCTTTGGTTACGGCTCATTGATGTGGAACCCTGATTTTGAATTCGAAAGAAATTGGGTTTTTGAGCTTCAAGGCTTTTCGAGATCGCCTAGCGTTTATAGCTGGAAGTACCGAGGCACGCCCGAAAATCCAGGGCTGGTGTTGGGGCTGGACCGAGGCGGATCCTGCACGGGAATCCTTTTTCAAGTCGCGCCCCAAAACTATGAGTCGGTTTACCAAAAAGTTCTATTTCGCGAACGTGGTCAACGACTCCCACACGAGCAAGTCTGGACGCCCATTTACGATGAGCATTGGTTTGAATTTTCTTTAGACTCTGGAGAGGCTGGAAAGGCGCTCACTTTTGTTTGCAATCCCGAAAGTCCACAGTACGCGGGACGTTTAAGTGAAACTGAAAAGATCTCCTTACTGGCCCGATCTCGAGGGCAAAATGGAACCAGTCTGGAATATTTTGAACAGCTTCTCAAACAACTGGAATCTTTAGATATCCAAGATGAGGGCATTAGAAAGCTCTATCAAGAAGCCTTGAAAACCCTTTAAGAACCTAAAGGAGTGATCTTCAATCTTAAGGCAAAGCCGCCGGAACGTGAAAGGCTCCCTCCATAAACTCCGCCCATATTTCTCGAGTTTTTTGAAGCTCATAGTCGGTTTGTTTTTTCATTAAAAAGCGGTGCAAAGACTCGGTCTGCTTGACGAGTTCCTCGTTGTAGCGACGATCGGCCTCTAAAACACCCTCAAGCTTTTTAAATAATTTCTCGGAACTCTGAAAAGCACTCTTAGCCAAGTGAAACGGACTTTCGCCCTTAATATTCACAGATAAAAAAGGATTGAAAAGTTCGACTCGGGCACGCAGTGCGGATTGACGAAGGCTAATCAAGAGCGGCTGGGTGAAGTCTTTCATGATTTGATTTTCTTCGCCGTAAACTAACTGAAAACCTTCTTGAATTCGGCGCGCTGTTTTTTCGTACTCGCGAACCATCCGATCAGGCGTGACCAAAGCGAGCAAACTGATTTCTGCTAAATGAATCGCCTCTCGCT
>JBILFF010000151.1:0-4395 GCA_044351695.1 Bdellovibrionota bacterium | reverse complement strand
CTCGCACTTTGGCAGCCTCCTGTTGGACAAAGATCAGGATGAAAACAAGCAGGAAAGCGTTCTCGCGCGAGGCTAGCCACCTCACCATGCGCAAAGTGATCTGCATAATAAAGTGGATCTGGATGAGGACAGTCTAAGCAGTTCTGAGGATAGCCAGGCCCATCTGAGCAGCTTCTAAAAATGAATTGTCTTTCGAATTCAGGCGCCTGCTCTGGGTTTGTCCAACGACCGTAAAGGCAAGTTCTCTCGAGCGATTGACCCGAGTCTTCGCAGTTTGCGCAGGTTAAATCGCGAGCCTTAAAAAACTTAAGCCTCACGCCATGATTACAAAGTCGAGTATTGTCACACAGCTCTTCTGGGCCGTCGCCAGAATACGGAAGCTCGCAGGGACACTCCTCATATTGGCAGCCGAGATACAGCTGACTCCAATTAAGCTTCGCTTGAGATTCCATTTTACCTCGATTGCAAATCGCGGTCTTCTTCAAGGCATCACAAGACTGACTGCAAGAGAGTGTATTACCCCCTGTTGCATAAACAGAAATCTCTTCGCCATGAGAGACACTCACGTTTGCGGTGTCGGCCGTGCTAAACTTGCAACCTGGGCAACCCACCTCAGCACAACTACTAAACTTGAATGCCGCGGCTCCGCTGAGCTTGCCTTGCTTGCACTTTCGCAATTGTCTGTGCGTCCCACAAGATTGCTCACAAGGAAGCTGCGTTTGAGAGAAGGCTTCAACCTCTTGACCGTCACCGATAAAGCCGCCCCACGGCAGCTCACACGAATTCGCAGGAATGGCTTGGGCTAAGATTTCTTGGGGATTTTGCTTGGTTTCGACGAGTTGAGTATTAGAGCACGCCGACAAAATCACGAGCGCGAGCGAGCTCGGTAAAAATTCTGAACGACGAAACACGCTCCAACTCAACACGCTCTGAGCCCCCCGAGACACACGCTCTCCTCCTCTAAAATTTTATCAGAGCTGTGCAGCTATCGCTAGGCGTCGAAGGATCGAGCTAAAGTTTAACTAAAATGCTTTTTGTGTCAGTCGCTTGCAATGCGTCAATGGCCGGTAGATGAATGGCTTTCACAAAACCAAAGATTTAATTTTTAAAACACAATGCGCTAAAAATGGGGGCTTTGCTGTTTTGCAGCGATTGATTTGATTAAAGACGAATTGAGTAATTTGTAGACTTCGATACACTGTGGTCTGTCGTAACTTTTAATAGGGGGGAAAATGAAATCTATTTTGTTTAAATTAATTTTAACTCTTTCGCTGGGCCTCAGTGCGCTCACTTTTATGGGTCAGAGCTTTGCTTTGATCGCAGATGAAGGGGTTGAGTCTTGGGATTCTTCTGAATCTGTGGAGCTAGAAGCGGAGCTAAACGAGTACTATGAAGATTTCTTTGCACCACCAGTGAGTACACCTGGTCAGTGCAGCGGGGGCCGAGAAGATCTCTACGGCAACTGTAAGGCAGATTGCGGTGAGTACATCTGCTATTTCAAAAAGGTCAATGGTCGATGTAATCATAACGACAACAAGACTCCAAAAAACTGCCAATGGGATGATGCTGAGAAAGAGTGGAACTGCGACCTCGGCAAGGGCAAAGCGACTTGCGAAGAGCCAAGCAATCCTGTTGATCCCATGCCTGAAGATTAATTTCTTTGGCTCTAACACTTGGGCGATTTCTTCGCCCAAGTCTAGGAGCTCTTCTACCCATTCCCATTCGTCTGAGGCTCCAGAATAAGCTCAGAATCTTTAGCGATTTTCTCGAACGCTATCGGATCTTTCTCGAATGGCATTTTTGTCAACGCGATGAAAGGCTTGTACGCTTAAAACAACAAACCGAAAACTCTTGCTCGGATCATCATTCAATAAGCGCCCGTCGGAGGGCATAATGGACAGCAAGTGATTTCCAGCGAATCGGTGAAACTTTACAGAAGCATGAACGTTCGCAAGTCTGAAGCTAATCGATTGAGTCAAGTAAGCGCCCGCTTCGGAAATCCCTTTAGATAAAGTGAGCAATTTATTTGCCAATCCTTTAGCGACATCTCGTCCGGGTGAATAGCCAAGATCGCTCATGAGATCGGGGTGAATTTCTATATGCTCTAGTACGATGCTGACTTCATGAGGTTCGAGATGATCATCCAGCAGGCGAGCCATTTGAATCGCCAGCTCAGACGGTTGCTTTTTGGCTTTCTGTCCAAAAATTTTAACCTGCTTGGCCAGCTCAACGATTTTGACCTCCCTTCTTAGGCCCTCCTGACGCTCCTTAATCAGTGTCAAAAGCTTGAGAATTTTTGTCCGAAGAGCTTCGTCCACTTGCTCCGTTGCATTCCACGCTTCGCTATTGGCTTTGATGCCCTCAAAGAGATCGGATGGCAGATCGAATACAAATTTCTCCCATGAATCAAGAAGCTCCGGAATCTTATGGGCCATCCGCTGAAGCTCATCGATGGGCAAAAGATCGATCTCCGCATACTCCTGAAGAGCCACGAACTCTCGGAGAGCCATTCGGTAGTCTTCAGAGGAGTTTGCCCTCCAGATCGAAACAGGAGCGGGCTGAGCTGGCTCGGCAGGTGCGAGGCTAAGGGTGATTTCTGGTACCGGAGTAGAAAGCGTAGCGGGTGCCGGAGCAGGCGCCTTCGGATGCTGTAATAAAAAAATTAAGTCTTGGTCCTGGCCCTCAGAGTCCTGAGTGAGCATCCACTCCCTTTTTCCAAAGTCCTCTCGAGCGATGTTTTTCAGATGAGAGTCCCGACGAGCCATCAAGTGACCGCTGGATCGCCGATAAAGCTCGACAAACTCTTTTTGACGACTGGAGAGCCGTGAATCGCCTAATAGATTTGAAACATCTTGTGTTAAAAGCTCTCTCGCCCGAAGGCGAATAAAATCTTTGTCCACTTCAAAAGCGATCGCCTTTCGAATGGGCTCGGCAGCTGCTTTTTTTGTTTCAAGATCGATAATCACCAAGCTCTGCTCGGGCTGAGCTTCAGTGACGAAAAAGCCTGATTGCGCACTCAAATACTCTTTGATGCGACGATAGCCATGCGGCTCATTGATGCGCGTGGAGGCTACGCGTTCCCAGTTCTGGGTGGGCGACAAATCGTTCAGAAGATTCTCGACTCTCTCTAGGATCTTGGGTGCATACTCAGCTCTGACTTGAGAGAGGCTCTGTCGAATACTGGCTCTTCCTTCGCGAGATTCAAAATCCGCTAATCTGACGACAAGAAGTCGTGTGTCCGCATCTTTTTGATTCCCAATCAGAGCAATGCGTCCAGGAACTTGATTCAGCCATTCTAGGAGTTCACGGCGAGGAATTTTTCGAGCAAGGCTTCCGATAAGAAAGCTTTCAGATCTCGGTCTTTCAGGTGGCTTTAAATCGATCAATAAGAAAGCTGCCTTTTGAGGCGTCTTTTGAAGCGACTCTAACGCAGCTAAGATGCTCTTATTCAGACCCTCAATCACCAGCCGCGCAGCTGCCTGAGAGCCAAGTCGAACTTCACTGAGTTCTGGATGAATTCGAAGCGCGCGAAAGGCCTCAAGAGTTTTGTTTAAATCAGAAAGATAAAGGGGTGATGCGATGGGCAAAATCACGAGGAGCTGTGATGCAGATTCCGGGGTCTTTAAAAGAGATTCCATGATTTTGTCGGTACGGGGGAGCGAGGATTCAAGACTCACCAAGCTCTCTCGACAAAGACTGATTGAGCCCGTCGGGGGCGTATCGAACCGGGGCAATGTCGAAAGTACGAAGACAGCGAAATTCAAAAGGGAGCCAAAGGCCATCATGGCGCGCGCTCCCGAGCCTGATAAGGACCATGAGCGGCTGGGTTTCGCTCTACACTTGAGTAGACGATCGTCATCGCCTTCGAACCGGACTCTGTTTCAACATGAATATCGACAGCATCAAACTCATATCCATTCAATTTAAAGCGAGTTTCTTTTCCAAAAAAGCCGGGAGCTTGAGTCTTCAGCGAGCTGAACATTCCTCGATCATTGGTAAAGAAGATATTTGCCCCGGCCATCAAGGCTTGTGCGAGAAATCGATCATCCGAAAAGATATTTGGATCTAAATCTTTTGAGGAGCCTTGATCCACACGACGTAGAGCATTTTGAACTCGAAGATCTCTAAAAAGCTTTTGCAGATTTTCGTACGATGTCCACTCTTTAGCGCTTAAGCCCTTTGAAAAAGCCAGCACGCTTACCCGATCGACCTCTTCTAATAATTCCCGCGTCTTCGCTTTCGATCTGTTTAACTCAATCGAGTTCTCTGGCAACTGAAGAACTTGATGAGAGTGATTTGCTTGGTGCTGAAGTGCCAAAAGAATCTGCGCAGCCGAGGGATGAACAATAGAGCCTGAGCGCCGATTGAAGGGGGGCGCATCTGGAGCTTTTAACA
>JBILFF010000049.1:0-15017 GCA_044351695.1 Bdellovibrionota bacterium | reverse complement strand
TTAAGAATATTCACCAGCCCATGACCCGTGCGGCCGTCTTTGCCCGGTTGCCCAAGGTCCCAGGCGGATTTCGCCAAAATGGTTTTCATCTGCTCTACATTGATTTGGGGACGAATCGCTCTCAGATTGGCTAACGCGCCACTCACCATGGGCGCAGCCATACTGGTACCCTCCATAAACTCGAGCTTTTCTCCATCGAGCTGAAGGGCCTCGCCACGAGAAAGAATCCCCACCCCGGGCGCGACGAAATCCAAGCGTGAACCAAAATTAGAAAAGTAAGCCTTATCTCCCGTCGGAGCAAAGGCCCCCACGACGATCGCTTTCTTCACATGAAAGGCAGTGGTCCAAGGTCCAGCGGGGATTCCATCATTGCCCGCAGCCATCACTAGCGAGGCTCCCGGTTGCTCACTGATAGCATTCAAGGCAGAGATCACTCGCTCTTGCGGACGAAATCCTAAACTGATGTTCATAATAAAAGCGTCCAAGTTTGTTTGAGCAAAATTCTCTAGCGTAGCTGGAATGTCCTCTTGCATCGTATAGATGGGCGTCTCAAAAAGACTCAAGCTATCGATTTGTGCTGCGGGTGAAACGCCATAGAGAGGATTACCTCCGCCGATGGTTCCCGCCACATGGTCTCCATGAGGATGATGTGCAGGAATGTCCTTTTCGCGGGGGTCAATCACCTCAACCTCTTTCAAAGGAGCACCACCCCAAAGAGCTTTCAATCGATTCAAAAGTAGTCCCGTGCCACTTTCGACGACCACGTCAACGCCCCGAACGGACCCTAAGAGACGCATCTTCTTTCGGCGAACGCTTCGCTCCGGTCTCGGTAAGATTCGAGCAGGCCCTCTCTGCACGGTATGATCGAGCACCACTACGCGGGCTTTATTAAAACCATGCAATTCAAGATCGTGCTTTGCCCAATCCGCTCCAGTGATCTTTAAATGCCAGAGCGCCGGAAGGTTCCCGTAGCTCGAGGGGCTCAAAAGCGATTCAGCCTCTCGAGCTTCTGAGACCGTCTTCTCTGCCGGTGTCTCTTGCGAAAAGACTTGAATCGCAGAAGTTGGCCAAAAACCCGAGCCCGTCAAAGTTGCTAAAGAAAAAGCCAATGATTTAGAAAAATAAAATACCTTCGGAAACGCACTGCTGTGCGCTCTCATCCCCCGTGCCATCCCCATGGCGTCCCCCCTAATTATTGCAGTGTACTGTCGAGGAGCGTCAGAGCTCAAGAACAAACTGAGTCCCTACGAAAAAAGCTGAGATTCTGCTGGGTTTTGAGCCCCATCCCGTGGCAATTTTGGACGCAAATGAATGATCGTGATTTGATGTCCAAAATCGTTTCGCTCTCCAAGCGACGAGGTTTTATTTTTCAGTCCTCTGAGGTCTATGGAGGTCTAAATTCTTGCTACGATTATGGGCCTTTAGGGGTGGAGTTAAAAAATCGAGTCAAGGAACTCTGGATGCACTCGATGATCCGAGAGCATGAAAATATTAAGCCGCTAGATAGCTCGATTTTAATGCATCCCAAAATTTGGGAGGCCTCGGGTCATGTGGCCAATTTCAGTGACCCGCTGGTCGATTGCAAAACCTGCAAGGCTCGGTTTCGTGCCGACCAACTCGATTCGGCAAGCTGCGGCCAGAAGCCTTCTAAAAAACCAAGCGAGTGCGGAGGAGAGTTAACGCCTCCACGGCAATTCAATTTGATGTTTAAGACCTTTATGGGTCCGCTCGAAGATGCCTCGGCTCAGGTTTATTTACGGCCCGAGACAGCGCAAGGAATCTACGTCAATTTTCTCAATGTCATGAATGCGTCTCGTCAAAAAATTCCTTTCGGAATTGCTCAGATCGGAAAAGCTTTTCGTAACGAAATCACGCCAGGAAATTTTGTGTTTCGGATGCGAGAATTCGAGCAGATGGAAATGCAGTATTTTGTAAAACCCGGGCAAGATATGCAGGCTTTTGAAGAATGGAAAGAGCGCCGAATTCAGTGGCACTATTCGCTGGGTCTGAAGAAAGAAAAGCTGCAGTTTCATCAGCATGGGCCCAAGGAACTTGCGCATTATGCAAAAGCCGCTTTTGATATTCAGTATGAGTTTCCTTTTGGATGGCAAGAAATCGAGGGAGTTCACCATCGATCCGATTTTGATTTAAAGCAGCATGAGCAATTTTCAGGTAAGCGACTGGCCGTCTTTGATGCCGAAGCCAAAGAGTCCTATGTTCCTTACATTATTGAAACCTCAGTGGGAGCAGATCGTGCGACTCTGACTTTACTGGTCGATGCTTATGACGAAGAGGTCGTCAGCGGCGATGAAGAAGAGGGTGGGCCTCGCGTGGTTTTGCGCTTTCATCCGCGTGTCGCTCCTGTAAAAATCGGGATCTTTCCTTTGATGAAGAAGGAGCCACTCGTCGATCGAGCTCGCAAGGTTTTTGAAGATCTTCGAAAGCGCTGGAATGTGGAGTACGATGAGAGCGGGAGTATTGGCAAACGCTATCGTCGAGTCGATGAGATTGGCGCACCTTTCGCTGTCACTGTAGATTTTGAAAGCGATGGAGTCACGATCCGTGAGCGAGACTCCATGAAGCAACATCGCGTCGCTGAGGCTCAGCTTGTGAGTTGGTTTCAAGAGCGATTGAGCACGACTTAAGACGACGGAGTGGGGACGCGAAAGATTTTGGAGGGATGATGAAGGGAAGGTTGACCTTGAAACAAAAGTTGAAAGTGGCAAGCCGCGTGAAGAACTCCAAGTTGAAAACAAAAAAGCGAGTGATCCCTTTGAGTGAAAATCGTTTGTCAGATGCGGTGACGACCATCGGTTACGAGGCCCCTGGATTAAAAGCGGCCCAGAAGATCAAGGTTTCCTCAGAGGAGCTTAAGCGAAGAGTGGGGGGCAAAGCGGCGGGCTTGGTCGAAATGTCTCGACTCCAAATGCCCGTGCCTCCGGCTTTCAATCTTTCAACCTCGGTGTGCTCTTTGTTCTTGGCCCGTCACGAAATTCCGGCTGCCGTTCTTCGCCAGGCGGATCAAGCGATGATCGGTTTAGAGCGCGCGCTGGGGAAGAAGTTTGGAGTGGGTGAGGCGCCTCTGTTGGTGTCTGTTCGCTCGGGAGCTCCCGCTTCGATGCCTGGGATGATGGATACCGTTTTGAATTTGGGACTAAGCACGCATCTGACTGAATCACTGGCGCGGCAGATGCCTTCCATGGCGAGATTTTGGTGGGATTGTTACCGCCGGCTAATCTTTATGTTTGCGGATGTGGTCTTTGGTCTTCCCAGTCATGAATTTGAAGAGATGATGCATCGGGAGAAGGCGAGCCTGAAGATCCATAAAGACGCCGATCTCTCGGCTGAAGCGCTGGAGAGAATGTGTGTGATGGCTCTTCGTCACATCCAAGACTCGGGCCAAGATTTTCCGCAAGACCCGCGAGTGCAACTGAAGAAGGCGATGGAAGCCGTTTTTCGCTCATGGAACTCCGAGCGAGCCGTGCATTATCGAAAGCTCAATAAGATTCCAGGGGACTGGGGAACTTCAGTTACTGTGCAGGCCATGGTTTTCGGAAATCGAAATGATCGTTCAGGAACGGGCGTTGTTTTTACTCGAAATCCTTCGACAGGAGAAAAAGAGATTTACGGCGAGTTCCTGATGAATGCGCAAGGCGAAGACGTCGTGGCAGGAATTCGCACACCCCACCCGATTGCAGAGCTGCAAAAAAGCTCGCCCGCTGTTTATCGAGAGTTTGAGAAACTTTTGAGACGACTCGAAGATCATTTTTGTGAAGTTCAGGATGTGGAGTTCACCATCGAGGATGGAAGACTTTTTATTCTTCAAACGCGTCATGCGAAGCGAACCGCCTCGGCTACTTTAGAGCACCTAGCTCAATTTGTGTCAGAGAAGCGAATCTCTAAAGAAGAAGCTATTTCTCGTCTGAGTGTGGATCAAGTAAAGCAACTGCTTCATCCGAGCCTCAAGCCGACCACCCAAAAAGTTTTAGGGCGCGGACTTCCTGCGAGTCCGGGAGCTGTTTGTGGAAGAATTGCGTTTGATCCGGAGACCGCATTGCAAATGAGTCGGGCTCAAAGTCGGGTGATCTTGGTTCGTCGAGAGACTTCTCCCGAAGATATTATGGGAATGGCCGTTTCAGAGGGAATTTTGACTGCCACAGGTGGAATGACCTCTCATGCGGCTGTTGTGGGTCGAGGGATGGGGAAGTCGTGTGTTGTAGGCTGTAGTGATTTGCGTGTGGATGAGGCGCAAAAGCGAGCCAGTTTAGGGGGAGTGGAGCTGCGTGAAGGCGAGTCACTGACCATCAATGGTTCGACCGGCGAAATTTATTTAGGAGAGTTGCCGACGGAGGCAATGAGCTGGACGAAGTCGGCTCAAAACTTCTTTTCTTGGGTAGATCGGGGAGTTGAGGTGAAGGTTCTTGCCAATGCCGATACTCCAGAGCAAGCCCGTACGGCTCGCAGTTTAGGAGCGCAAGGAATCGGCCTTTGTCGAACAGAACATATGTTTTTCGATGCCGAGCGGCTCCGAGGTTTTCGGCAAATGATTTTGGCAGAAGATGAAGAAGAGCGAAGCGCCGCGCTTGAGGCCTTGCTGCCCCATCAGCAAGAAGACTTTGCGGCGATTCTAGAAGCGATGAAAGGATTCAGTGTTTGTGTTCGATTGCTGGATCCGCCATTGCACGAGTTTTTGCCGAGGATCGAAGATGAGATTGAGATTGAAACCTTAAGCAAGATTTTTAGGGTCAGTCCTCATCGTATCCAGTCTCGTATTCAGATTTTACATGAGCAAAACCCCATGCTCGGGCATCGTGGCTGTCGCTTGGGAATCACCCATCCCGAAATTTACTTGATGCAAGTGAAGGCTTTGGCCCTGGCTTTGATTGCCAATGAGCGACGGGGAATTCGGACCGATCTCAAGATCATGATTCCTCTGGCGATGGATGCGGCGGAGCTGGCGAGTTTGCTGGACCCTCTTCGCACTGAATTCACCAAAATCCTTGAGAGCGAGGGGTTTTCAAAGCTGAGCAAGCGTGTTCGTTGGGGGACGATGATTGAGCTCCCTCGCTCTTGTCTCATGGCTGGTCAAATTGCTCCGCTCGTTGATTTTTTCTCTTTTGGAACGAATGATCTGACTCAAACCACAATGGGACTTTCTAGAGATGATGCTGCTAAATTTTTGCCCACCTATGTCGAGAAAAGAATTTTAATGGACGATCCCTTTGAAAGTATTGATGAGGCGGGAGTGGGAGAATTGATTGCTCTGGCCGTGCAGAGAGGGCGAAAAGTAAATCCCCATTTAGAGTTAGGAATTTGTGGTGAGCATGGGGGCGATCCTAAAAGTATAAACTTCTTTTCTCGACTTAGATTCGACAGCGTGAGCTGCTCTCCCTATCGGGTCCCCATTGCTCGTCTCGCTTTGGGTCAAGAGCAGATCTCGATTGCTTCGAAAGCGACAAAGAAAAATCAGAGCAAGCAGAAGAGCTTGAAAGCACGAGGAGAATGAAAGTGAAAAGAGTTCTTGTAGGCTTGATGGCCATGAGTTTTGTATTCCTGAGCGCTTGTGAGGATGAGTTTCCTGGAAAAGTGAAGCTCGATGTCAATCGTCTGAACGGCCCTTATCAGTTAAAAGTGGTCAGCGGTGCTGTGGCCCCTGTGAATGGCTTGCTGGCGGTAGGAAATTTGGGTTCGACCGATTTTGCTTCAAAGGGAAGTCTTCAGTTTTTTGATCTGGCCACGCGAGAGCGTGTCGAGTCGCTGAGTTTAGAGATTCCAAAATTTGTTCTCGATTTTCATTTTTACGGCGACAAGCTTTATCTTCTAGACCGCACGACGAATGACGAAAAGCAGTCCAATCGTCTTCTGATTTATCAACTCACTGACGATAAGTACCAGCCCCTGCTGCAATCCAAAAAACAAAAGTCGATTCAGCTTTTTGGTAATCCGATCAGTCTAACGCCTTGGGATCGGGACGGTGTTGATTATCTTGCGATTTTGACTGAAGGGCGGGGAAGTATTCAGTTTCTTAATTTAGAGACCGAGGAGATTTTTGACTTTGAAGATCTAAAAGCGATCGACGACGAAATCGGAGAAGACAGAACTCTCTCGATTTACAGTGACGGAGAACAATTGATTGGTCCTCGTTTTGAGATGCTTGCGCGATCAAACTCAAAACCCATCGAAGCGATTTCGGGAGCTGAACAAGAGGCGCGTGGCACGGGCAAAATCATCAGTTTCCCTGATGGTTCTGACACCGCTTTTGCGTTGATCTCTTATTTGGATGAGGCTGTGTTTGGATTTCGGTTTTCCATCTTCGACAACAACTCCAATTTGCTTTGGAACTTTAGAGATTCCACACGAGGCAAGGGATCGACGAAGGGAACCGACGAAGAAGGCTTTCGAGGGGCAGATATCGACAATGCCAATCGAATTTATCTCAGCTGTCGAAGCAATAATAAAATCTTTCGTATTGAAGCTTCTAGTCTGTTGCAGGAACGAGAAAGCAGCAGAGCGAATACACGAGCCTTTGGCCTCGAGGCGCTCAATTTTGCTTTGCCCGGAGATCTCAATTTCAACCAAGGCCCAGGAGTGAATACTTCAGAAGAGCGCTTCGCTCGATTGGGAGATTTAGTGGTCGATCCTGATGCGAACCGACTCTACGTTTTAGGTTTGGAGATTCGGGGCGAGAGTGAGTCTCGAGGGCGTCTTTATTTTGTTCAGAATCCTGGAGGATCGGCAACGATGGATGCCGATGATATTGTGGGATTTCCCCACAAAGAAGAGCCTCAAAGCTTGCTTTTAGAGGGCGATACGCTGGTGGTCGCGGCAACCGGGGGCAATAAGCTGTATTTTTACGATGTTTCTGGGGGGGCTCCGGTCGTCCAAGGAGTTGTTTCGAATCCTTAGTATTTAGGCTAGTAAGCTTCGCATCGTGAGTCAGCGCTTTCGTATGAGAATTGTCCTAGTCGCTCCTCGAATACCGACCAATGTCGGCAATATTTCTCGTACGGCAGCTGCTTTGGGGGCCGAGTTACATTTAGTGGGGCCTTTGGGTTTTCGTTTGCAGGACCGAAGTCTCAAGCGGTCGAGTGTGGGGTACTGGCTTGATCAAAAACCCGAAGTTTATGTGGATGCCGCTGACTTTTGGAAAACCTTTCCGAGGACCTCAGAGACGCAGTTTGTTTTTGCAACCAAGTACGGCAGTCAAGACTATGCACAAGTGAGCTACGCTTCGGATTGCGTTTTGATTTTTGGAAATGAAGAAGAAGGAGTGCCTAAAAGCTTCTGGAATTTCGATGGCTTGCCATCGATTGTTGCTTGTCGTATCCGTACTCAGACAGTACGATGTCTGAATCTTTCTGTCTCGGTGGCGGTGTTTGGCTTTGAAGTCAGTCGTCAGTGGGGTTGGGGTGAAGAAAGAATGGATTCGGAGAATCTTAGCTTGGCAATGAGCGAAGCGATCCCGGCGGAGGGCATTCGGTGAAACTTAAAAAACTTCAACTGCAGGGCTTTAAGTCGTTTGCGGATCGAACGGAGTTAAATTTTGATCGTCAGATCGCGGCGATTGTTGGACCTAATGGCTGCGGCAAAAGCAATATTGTAGATGCCATTCGGTGGGCCATGGGTGAGCAGTCGGCCAAGGGCTTACGCGGCAACGATATGGCTGATGTGATTTTTGCAGGTACGCCCACTCGAAAACCGGGCAATGTGGCCGAAGTCAGCCTGGTTTTTGATAATCAGGACCGACTAGCACCACCTCCTTATACAGAGGTGAACGAGATTATGGTAACTCGTCGACTCTTCCGGTCGGGCGAGAGTGAGTATTTGATCAATCGAGTAGTGGTTCGGCTCAAAGATGTGAACGACCTTTTTTTAGGCACAGGTTCTTCGGCCAAAGCCTACTCGATCGTCGCGCAGGGCAAAGTGGATCAGGTGGTATTGGCTAAGCCCGAAGACCGCCGATTTCTGATCGAAGAAGCGGCGGGTGTTGCTAAGTATAAGGTGCGCAAACAATCGGCAGAGCGAAAGATGGACGCCACCAAGCACAACTTGGAGCGAGTCCAAGATATTCTGCAAGAGCTTGAGAAAAACGCACGCCACTTGGAGCGACAAGTCGAGAAGGCTGAAAAGTTTAGAGAAATTCAGCGCGAGCTGAGACAGGTGGATGAAAAACTGGTGCGGCTCAAGGTGACAAAAATCGATGAGCTTGCGGCGCTTAACGAATCAAATCTTCAAAAAACTCAAGATGAGTTCCAGGGTTCAAGCACTCAACTTTTAGAGCGGGAGTCGAGTCTAGAAGCGCTTCGTTTACAGATTTTAAATTTAGAAAAACGCTTGAGTTCAGAAATAGAGGCCCTCATGCGCCGTCGAGACGAAGGCGCCCGCTTTGAGATGGACGCAGAGCTTTCGCAGCAACGAATGAACATGCTGAGCCATCAAATCGAAGAGCGAAAAAAAGATATTGAACGCTTACAGGCGAAGCATCGTGATCAAGAAGGAGCTAAAGAAGAACTCGATCTGGAGCGGCAAAGGTTAGAAGAAGAGAAGAGCCGACAAGAGCAGGAGGCCGAGGCCAGAAAGCAGGAGCTGGCTCAAGTCGAAGCCCAGATCACGAGTTTGAAGGCCGATATTCAGGTAGCGCAGTCAGAAATTGAAGCGCTTCGAGCTGAGGCGGCAAAACGAAAAGAGCGCGCTGAGATTTTAAAGTCCGAGCGAGTGAATCAGGAGCTCAAGCACGCCGAACTGGAGTCGCTGAGCGAGAGTTTAGCCGCTGAAAATACAAGACTTCAGGGGGTGATTGAGAGCCTTCAATCAGAAGAAGAGAAAGCTCGCGGTCTGCGCGAAGATCAGTCAGAGCATCTAAAATCAGCTCGTCTCCGTCAGGAAGAGCTTTCGACGCTTCAAGGACAGCTTTTTGAGAAAAAATCTGAGATTCAGGCAAAGCTCTCTGAAGCTCGCAGCAGCTCAGAGGCAATAGACACCCTGGAGCAGCATCAAGTGGGCTATGATCTCTCAGCCCTTGAGTACAAAAATCAAAGTGGTCAATCCTTTGTTCTCGAGCTTTTGAGTCTAAGAAGTGACACTCAAAATCTGGGTGAGAAAATCTTTTTTCAGCTCGGTCAGTATTTTGTCTCTTCAGCAGATTCTCAAAGCTCGCAAGAGGGCTTTGCTCGCCACTCGCGGATCTTGGCGCGCGGAGAAACACAAAGCTATCCCAGATCGGCTATGGATTTAGTCGCTGAGATTCGAGACGAGGGTCTTCGAGCCTTTTTGCACTCCATCGAGTGGGTCGATCAGGTCAGTGATCAATCCCATGCTTGTTTTGATGCAACGGGACGGTTGCATCTTCCTTTATCGGATGGGTTTGTTTTGAGCCAAGAGGGCGATATTCGCCGCGATCAAAGTCCTTTTTCACGGCGAGCTGAGGCCGAGAAATTGGGTCAGGTCGTTTTAGAAAGTGAGCAAGAGCTCGGGGCGGTCGAGGGTGAAATCTTGCGAGTGCAGCAGCAGATCCAAGAGGTTCGTCTCCACATCCGTGATCTCGAGCAGCAGATTCAGCAATCGGATCGCTCGTTGAGTGAGAAGCGAGCCCAGGTTCTTTTGGAGTCTGGACGAAAAGCAAAGGTCGAGGCTCGAAGCGAAGAGAATCAGTCTGAGCTCAGTCGTCTTCAGCAAAAAATAAAAGACTTAGAGGAGCAGATTCGAGCGATTCCGAGTGACGAGACTGTAGCGATTAATCAGACTCAGCTCGAAAATCTTAAAGCTCAGCTGCGAAACTCCGAGGCTCAAAAAGCTTCTTTGGATTCCTCTTGGGTAGAGTTTCGAATTGAACTCGGAGCGCTGCTGGAGCGATTAGATCGTTTGAGGGAGCGCAGTGTTCAGGCAGAGATGGCTCAAAATGAGTATCAGCATAACGAAGGAATTTACCGTCAAGATATTCAAACTTGGAGCGAAGAGATCGAGAGACTTCGGGCAAAAGCAGAGAACTGCCGAAACGATCAAAATCAAGCGCGCGAAGAGGCGCTACGGCTAGAGAGTTCTGTGGCCCATGTAAAAGAGGAGCTTGCTCGTCTGCAAACCAAAGTCGATGAAGATGAGTTAGAGCGCAGAGCTTTTCAACTTAGCAAAGATGAGCTTCAAAAAAAGCTTCAGGAGTTTGAGCTTGAGCGACAGAATTTGAAGTTCCAAGTCGAAGAGCTAGGCCAGATCATTCATGAGCGATATCAGATTTCTTTATCCGATTTTGTGAAAGAGCTTCAGGAGTCCCAGCAACAAGAAATGGCGACTGAAGAATCTTCTGGAACTCAGGTCTCTTCGGATCCCCAAGAGCTCGAAGAGCGATCCAAGTATCTTCGCGAGCGAATCGCGAAGTTTGGGGATGTGAATCTCGTGGCCTTGCAGGAGTATGAAGAAATCAAGACGCGTTTAGAGTTCATGACGCTTCAGAGAACGGATTTAACTCAGACCCTAGATTCGCTTCAAAGCATCATAGACCGAATCAATAAGATTACCGAGTTTCGCTTCAGAGAAACCTTTCGAGCGATTAATCATAATTTTCAGATTCTCTTTCCCAAGCTTTTTGGCGGCGGAAAAGCTTACATGTCACTGACCAACGAGCACAATTTGCTTGAAGCGGGGGTAGAGATTTTTGCTGAACCCCCGGGTAAAAAAATCCAGGCGATGTCGCTACTGAGCGGGGGTGAGAAAGCGATGACGTCGATTAGTTTACTCTTTTCTCTATTTTCTTACCGTCCGTCGTCTTTCTGTATTTTGGATGAGGTGGATGCCCCGCTGGACGACATTAACACCCGACGTTACAACGAGATTATTCGTGAGATGAGCGGTCTGTCTCAGTTTATTGTCATTACTCACAATAAGCGCACGATGGAGGTAGCGGAAACACTCTTCGGAGTAACGATGCAAGAGCCAGGGGCCTCAAAATTGGTTGGGGTTAATCTACAAGAAGCTAGATCCTTCTCGGCGACGATTCCAGGTCTGACCAATGCCGAAGCCAGTTGAGTCGGTGAAGTAGAGCGATTTACTTTTGCAGTGATCCTCTTTAATTCAGGGGCATGAATACTGCACTCCTGGGGATCTTGATTCTTATTGTCTTTGCTGCACTTATTGTTTGGGTCGTTCAGAGAACGAAAAATAAAAAAACACAGCTCAAAGAGGCGCCGAGGAGTCGGTTGCCTGTACCCATTTCACCAGAGACGCCTGAGGTTCAAAAAGAGCCGACCTCTGGACCTGCCGCTTCTACTCGTCCGACTTTTCAAAAAGCAATTCAAAGCTGGATTCCTCTTCTTCAAGCAAAATCAAAAGATCAAGAGCGTTGGGAGGAGGTCCTCATTCGATCAGACATGGGGCCACAGCTCGCTCAGGAGCTTTTGAATGAGCTCGCACTTTCAAGCGAGGAGCCCCAGGCTTTTTTCGTCAACCAATTGAAGACTCGTCTAAGGCCAGCTCAAAGCGCCAAGCGTCCTTGGAATGAGAGTCGTCCCTGGGTGTGCTTTGTGGTGGGGGTCAATGGTGTGGGAAAGACCTCGACGATTACAAAACTGGGGCATTTTTTGCATTCTCAGTCCAAGAGCGTGGGAGTAGTCGGTGCCGACACTTTTCGTAAAGCGGCAATAGAGCAGCTCGAGCGCTCTTGCGAAAAAAATGGGCTTGAGTTTTTTTCTATCAAAAACTCCGAAGAGGATTCCGAGGGTGCAGATCCATCGGCGGTAATTTTTGATGGATTAAAGCGGTTTCAGCAGAAAGAAGTTATCTTGGTTGATACCAGTGGGCGATTACATACGAAGAAGAACTTGATGGAGGAGCTCAAAAAAATGAAGCGTGTTGCCGACAAAGTGATTCCCGGCGCTCCTCAGGATGTGTGGCTTGTGCTGGATTCTACTCTCGGCCAAAATGCGTTGCATCAAGCCAAGGTCTTTCATGAATCGGTGGAGCTGACGGGTTTAGTTTTAACAAAATTGGATGGGCTCTCCAAAGGTGGGGTCATTTTTCAACTTTATCGAGAGCTCAAAACGCCGATATGGTTTTTAACCCACGGAGAAAATGTCAACGACATTTCAATTTTTGAAGCTGAGAATTTTGTGGAGGAACTATTTGACCTTTAGGCTTCCTCATTTCTAATCTTTCAAGGTTAGGTTTTCAAAAGTGTTTAAAACCTCTCTGAGAATTAAAACAACGAAGATCGACAGAGATCAAAAAAGGAGAAATCAAAATGGCAGAAAGCTTAGTCGTTCAATCTAAAGTCCGAGAATTGTTTAAAGAGCATGATTGCAATACGGGCGGTGACGCGATCGACGCTCTCAACGTAGAAGTAGAGCGTCTTATTAAAAGAGCCGTGGAGCGAACCAAGGAGAACGGAAGAAAAACCATTAAGGGCTGTGATATTTAATCTTTGAACTGCTCCCGCTGCCGATGCGGCGGGACTTCAGCCTTTCAAATGCAAAAAAAAAGCCGCTCTTTCGAGCGGCTTTTTTTTAATTTGCCAAAAGTTACTTCTTCTTTTTCTTAGAAGCTTTTTTCTTGGTCGACTTCTTGGCTTTTTTCTTTTTAGCGGCCATTTTCTACTCCTTCGTCGAGTTGTCTTGAGTTAGTTCAGGGGCTCCGTCCTCCAGGCTTAGGCGTGAGCCTTAGTCCTTGGGATAAATCCACTGACCCAACTCTCTTTGAGAGATTAGCATCTGTTCACGATCACCGTCACAATTGACTGGCATCGTTTGATGCATCTCTCACTTTTCATTTTATGATTTTTTTTCTTGGTTGCAATACCTAAATCAGTATCTTTGAAAATTTTTACTGTGTTCGTGATTGAAATTCTCGCACTTGAATGAGTTGTTGCGCATTTTTTGACCGGCGAACTTCTTTTCGAGCTGGGGTCGACTTGAGAATCATGATCTGGAGTCGAATATGATCTGGTGCGAGTCTTTTCAGCTCTGTTTCATTCAACAGAATCGATTCTTCATCGGTTTTGAGCTCAATCTGATTTGCACCGCGATGTTCTAAACTACGAATTTCACTCCACTTCAGGCGCTTTCCGTTTATCTCAAAATATTCATCCCGTGATGATGTTGTTTTTGTATCGCTTTCAAAATGCTGCTGAACAAGTAGGGCATTGAGCGCAGCGAGGACGATGACCGCCAAGAGCTGAACAAGAATTCGCTTCTGTCGAACACGATTCGTCAGCTTTTCGTGACGCATATTTTCTAGTCGCTCGACTGTACTTGCCTTGGCCTTCGTTCGGATACTCATTCCGCTAGGCAGAATGGACTGAACGTAACTTTCGAGACGCGATCTGGAGACTTGATCGAGATTGGTGAACTCCAGGCCGATTCCCCCGTCCACGATTCGACAGACTCTGGCTTTGAGTTGAAAAAGTTCCGGGGATTCTAAGTCTTGAGTTTTAATCTCAAAAGCGATGGGAACGATCTCTCCCATCTCGTATTTAATGTTTGTTTTCACAAAGACACCACCGACAGAAATGTTCTCGATGTAATGCTTCGCAAAATGCATCTCGTTGTGAAATCGAACTGAAATCTGTCGATCCTGAACATCGATCCGAGTGAACTCACGCTTCTCGACGTCGGAACTCGACAAGTCTGATGACTCAAGAGAAGGGAGAACGATTTTCGCAAGTTCAGAAGAGCCTTGCGTCAGGGGTTTTTGAGAATTGGTCTCTAAGTCCTCTGACTCAAACAGATCTTCGATGTTTTTTTCTGTGCTCACCGATGAATCCCCAAACTTCAGTTTAGCACGAGCTTTTCTGATCTTGGTTCAAAGGCTAAGTTCTTTGAATTATTCATGAACTATCGTTAAAGTGTGTGGATGTGGTTTCTGAAGCTTGGTTTTCGCTCTTTGGCGATTGCGGCTTTCTATGGTTTTTCGGCTCACACAGATCCCTTAATGGCGTTCTCGGGCTCGGCAAATTTCAGTGTGGCACCACGATTTTTTGAAGATGAGCGTCTTGGAAACAAGAAAGGCTTTCGAGATGGCTTTATTCCCGAATTTCTCATCGATTTTGGTCTCACAGAGCTTCCGTACCGTTTAGAGCCCAGCGTGGGAATTTCCTACATCTACAATCAAGCGCCAAACTGCTTGGTTAACTCCAGCGGAGACTGCGTGGGAAAGCCTCAGAGTATCGACAAAATTCGCTACCATCTTCTGGGGGTTTCGGCGGGGCTTCGTTGGCGGGCTTGGGATCCCGAGTTCTTCATTCTGACTCCTTTTGTGCTTCTCGCGGCGACTTATCGCTTTATTCATATTCGGCGGACAAGCTTTGATACCAAGAGTAAAAAAAAGATTTTAGGAGGCGATTTCGGCGGCGAGGTTCAGCTCGGAATTCTTTGTAGTTTTTTTTCAAATCCAAAAATACGAAATGAGATGCAAGAGGCTTGGGAGCTGAAAGATTTTGGCATGAGTCTACAAGCTCGTTACCTGCCTGCTGGATTATTCAAACACGGAATGGCCGATATTTTACAGACAGGCGGTTTTGGCTTTGGTGGAGGTCTTTATCTCGAATGGTAGACGGAGCTCTCGCATTCAGAACGAGTTACCATGGCGCGCATTTTTCGGGTTCTCAGAGCCAGAAAAACAAAAATGGCGTTCAGGATTATCTTGAAGCAGCTCTCAAAACCTTGTGGCGACAAAAGGTTCGGGTGAACTTTACGAGCCGTACAGATGCGGGCGTTCATGCTCGCGATCAAGTGTTTTTTCTTCGCGCCGGCCAAAAGCAGATGGAGGACATGGCTGAGCCGATGCAGAGGCGATTTCTGTACGCGCTCAACAGTTTAGTTCCGGCAAAGATGGCTGTGTGGGAATTGGGTGTTCTTAAAAAAGATTTCAATCCAAAGGAGCATGTTCTTTGGAAAGAGTATCGTTATAAGCTTTTTGTGTCTGCGACGCGAGATCCACTGATGGATGAGCAAAGTTGGTGGATCAAGCGTCCTCTCCAGGAGGATCGTTTGCGAGAGGCACTTGCCGCCTTCGAGGGGGAGCATGACTTTCGT
>JBILFF010000048.1:0-15106 GCA_044351695.1 Bdellovibrionota bacterium | reverse complement strand
GACTTTCCGTAGGTTTGACTGCCCACCAAAACAGCGCGACCATAATCTTGTAAAGCCCCTGCCACAATCTCGGACGCTGAGGCTGATTTTTCATTCACTAAAACCACAATCGGTAGCTGCGTATAGCCCCCCTCTTCAAAGGCCCACATTTGATCGTCATAAATTCCACGAACATGAAGAACAACACCCTTGGAGATAAAAAGATCTACCAGCTCGCGAGCAGCCTGAAGAAGACCTCCTGGATTATCTCGCAGGTCCAGAATCAGCCCTCGGGTTCGCGACTTTTCTTGATCAAGAATTTCTTTTACCAGAGGAGCAGTCTGAGCAAAAAAACGATGAATCTTGATCTGTAGAATCCCCTTCTCGGCCCACGAGGAACTCACACTTTTTTGAAAAACCTGATTTCGGCTCACAGTCACTTCAAAACTCTGCTGCTCGCGCAAACCCTTGATCAGAACTTTAGAGCCAATTTCGCCTCGCATGCGGCGGCGAAGTTCAAGGGCATCCATGCCTCGCACAGGATATCCATCGATATGCGAAATCAAATCCCCGACTCTCAGCAAGCCTTCTGCGGGGCCTGACTCTACCACCTCGCGCACCTCAATATAGGGATCTTTGTCCTCAGTACCGATTCCCACCCCCACAAATCGACCATCAACGACTGAGGTCCTTCGCGGAAGCTCGGCAGCCAAATAAAATTCTGAAAACGGGTCGAGGCTCGCTACGAAGGCCTTCATCAAAATCGCACGATGAAGTCCACTGGGCATTTGCTCGCAAAGCTTCAGCGCCGTCTCACTCTTTCTCAACGATCGAACCAAGTTCGATTGAGAATCGAACTGCGCGGCCAACATATGAAAGCCTTGATGACGAAGTTCTTCACTGACTTTCGCTGCGGACTCTTGAAGCAAATGAAGCGCAGAAACTTTTGGAGTGCTGCGAAAGCGCAGATGTTCACTCGATACAAATTCAAAAATCTTTTGAAAATCGGAGCACTGAAGTCCGTCTGTCGCTGCGTAAACGGAACCCGCCCACACCCAGAAGAAGGCCGCCATCCGTATGAACTTGGTTTTCTTGAAACCCATCCCAGGCCATGAAAACGCAAGGGCTATGCCGCTAGAATTTTAGTAAATGACGAGTAATTTTAGGATCTTATAAATGATTGCCTGGGACTCTGTCGCAGCACCCTGACGGAGCCTTGGGGCGACAAAGTCCCAGTCGATTTTTTAAACGGCTTCAGGCTCAAGAAGGTCTGCGATTTCATCATCGATCTCTGCTTCGCCACAACGTGCTGTGTACTCCACCCGATGCTCACTCACCTCACCGCTGGCTTTTTCGATCCGAATCACTCGAGTGCCTGAAACCGGAAAAGCGCAACTCGCCTCAAAAGTCACATCTGTGGAGGTAATCTGAATAGAAAAACTTCTATCTCCAATATTTAACTCTTTCTCAATCACCCCATTCAAAACCACTCGAGAAAGCTCTTCGTCTTGAAACACCAACTCCAACTGGCGCTCACCACTCACTTGCCGACTTCGCAGCACCTTCCCCGCGGCATTGCGGCTGATCCGTGAAATGCTGGTGAGCTGGGCATTGATCTCCATACCAGAGCCGACTGAACCTTGAACCGACCACGATCGCTCCACATCAATCTCGCGCGTTTTGCCGTTTGCAAAGCTAATGGTCAAATCTCTCGTCAAAGAAATCTGCCGATCAAATGCCGCCTCTCCATCATCTCCTTCTGCTTTGATCACCTCTAAAACGCTCTGGCCATCTACAGTTCGCCCACGTTGCCTTCCTGAAGCACGACGACCTGGTTGGCAGTTGTCAAAGCGTCGAGTCACACGAAAGCCCTGATCAAGCTCTTCTCTCGTGGTCTCAGGACAGCCCGAAGAATTCTTGAATCTAAAAGCACGAATCTTTCGGCCCATATCATCGGCCCCCAAACCTGTCGTCTCGCCCTCCACAGAATCCGATAGACTTAAGATCGTCTCGTCCACCAGAGCTGAATCCATGCTCGAAGTATCAATCGCTTCCTCTTTTGCCAAAGCCGAGACCGACGGATTCAACGAACTTTCAAAGTCCTCCTCGGCCGAATTACAGGCACTCAAAACGAGTCCCAAACTGAGCAAGTAAAAAAGTTGAGTCTTCATCTAAAACCTCCATTTCATGAATTCATTGAACCGCAGAAAAAGGTTTTTGAGCATGTGCTCCCTTGAGATTTCGTACACTGGAGTGTACGAGCCGCGAGATTATCTATTGAAAATGATTGGGAAACCCGAAGTCATCGCCCCCCACTGTTCAAGCCATGAGTTTTTTCAAGCGTCCGCAGGAGTGCTTGTAGATTTTGCTGGGAATTTTAGCCGCCGCTCGACTAAGCTTTTCTCAGGGGCCATTGGAGGGGTAAATGAAATCATTTCAAACTAATCTTCTTATTTTGGTTCTGCTTTTGAGCACGCTTGGATTTTTAAAGGAGCTGAAGGCAGATGATGCAAAAGTGCTTCCCAAAAACAGATGGCGAGTTCAGCTGATCTCCAGCTTTAGTTACGCCGACGAGAGATTTAATAGCTCCGGTCAATCGGTTTCGATTGGCGACGCTTACAGCTTATCTCTCACTCCGGCATTTGTTTCGATGCTTCGACCTCAGGTGAAGGCGCTCAGCACCGCTCTAGACAGCCTTCAGCCAGGACTCTCCCAAGAGATGAAAGTCACTGAGATCAACGCAGATATTCAGTCTCTCGTGAATGCAAACGCAGTCGCTGCAGAGTACGGGGTGAGTGATCGCTTGAGTGTGGGATTCATCTTGCCCGTCGTTTATGGCTCTGTTCGAGTGAGTACAGAGAGTCAGGCGACGCCCGAATTTGAGGGCTTCATGAAAAAGCTTCCCGATGCTCACCCATTAAAAGCAGCCCTACAACAAATGAAATCTCAGCTCTCTATCGACGGCATCAACCAAACGATTACGCAAGATCTTGGTTACCAGTCAGGACTCAAATCTTGGTCGGGCACGGGTCTCGGAGATTTAGAAGTTGGCGCCAAGTACCAGTATCTCAACATCCACCCGTTTCGAATGACGGTCAAAACAGGCTTTCGCGCACCCACGGGTCGACGAGACAATCCCGATCTGCTTTTTGATCTGGGATTCGGAGATGGTCAGTGGGATCTCGCCGGCTACCACTACATCGACTACGTGGCGACTTCAAAACTCTACTTGAGCTGGGAAGCTGGATACACGGTCCAGCTCCCCCATCGTGCGACTTATCGTGTACCGGTGTTTGATGGGGTCGCACTCTCGCCTGTGAAAACAAAACTTGATCGCAATCCCGGAGATATTATTGAAAACTCTTTAGAGGCTAACTTTAACTTCACGCGACTATTGAGCATCTCCCCCAAGTATCGCCATCGATACAAATTCGCAGACTCATACTCTGGCGCGACGGGCATCAACACGAGCTTGCTGGGAGCGAATACCAAAGAGTCTCTGCATGAAGCGACGATGACTCTTGGATTTTCTAATCTACCTCGAGTCAAGTCTGGTGAATCCCAGTGGCCCATGGATGCTCAAATTTTCTACCGGCAACGAATTGCCGGCAGAAATATGAGTGAGACGATGACAGGCGGCCTTCAACTTAAGGCCTACTTTTAAAAATTATTTATCACACGGATCGAGGCGATCGATGTGAAGACATTGCTCGCCCCGCTCATTCTCATCCACCGACAGACGAGCTTTTTGACAAAACTTTCTGGTGCGTCCGTCACAGGACTTCACATCAATATGAGCCTGCAACTTTCCCCAGCCTGTGTAATCGAGCCAAGTTTGACTGCGCTCACAAAACTCGAGCTCTTCCTCGCCGACCAGAATCCACTCTTTTCGTGTCACCGTAAAAGGATGCGGTAGATAGAGTGTCCCTTGGCCTGCAGAATAAGATTTGGTTACGAAAGTCTCTTCCTGCAATAGGCTGAGACGAAACTCCGACGCCGAACAACTTTGGATCTCATCGATCGGTTCCCATCGCAAGCGACGGTTCGAAGCGTTTTTCACCGACATCTGACACGGAACAGGAGCCGGCCAAAAGACTCCAGCCTCTCGATGGCGAGCCATCTCGCGGTTCCATCGACCGGCATCAAGCTCGATACCGCAGGCAAATCTCTGAATTCGAACGGCACTCGTGTCGTAAGAACGTTCGCAGCTTCCCCCGCTATACACGTAAGTATCTTCAACCTGCGAGAGCGCCTGCATCTCTGCCACCGTTAGACAATCTCCCGGTTGAACATCCGACCAACTTTGAACCAACATCAAACCCGCAATGACCCAAATACCCATGCACTTCCCCCCACGTTTGAGAATAGAAAAATTTACGGGATGACAGAATGCGTCTCGGAATCTATGGGATGGACAGCTTGCAGACGACTTTTACCTATCTCTTGATGTTTTGGCTCATTGCGCTGTCATGGAGCGCCAGCTTCGCTCAGGCGCTCCATGATCGATCGCTGCAAGAGCAGGCCCCTGAGTCGCCGACGAGCTTTAGAACATCCGGCGATCTCCAGCGGCAAAGCAAAGACGAAATTTTTTCGCTCTCACCCGGCCTTCGGCTCAGCTCCTATGGTGCTTCTTCTCAAACCCAGACCCTAAGCGTGAGAGGCTCGGATCCCGCCGAGTTGGGCGTCTCACTCGAGGGAATTCGACTGAACTCTGCGGCTCGAGGCTCAGCCAACCTGGGAGAGATCGAAACTTTCGGACTCGATCGCTTGGATCTCGTCCGCGGAGGGCATCCCTTTTTTCAAGCCAGCCCTGGCGGACAGCTTCAGATTTCTTTACCTCGCCAAGCGCAGCTCAAAACGCGATGGGAAATGGGCTCGTACGGACATCTTTTTATCGGGCATCTGCATCCCCAGGGCAGTCTGAGTTATCGACAGGATCTGGGAGACTACCCTTATCGCTTTCAAAATGAAGACTTGGATCGCGAGAACAATGGAAGTCGTTTACTCACTGCGCGCCTGTGGAATTTAAGCAGCGAGAGCACGAGTTGGCTACAAGCAAGCTTCTCTAGTCAGGGACTTGCGGGACCCTCCAGCTTTCCGAGCTTACAAGATAAAATGCAAGTCTACTCTGCCATGGCGTCGCATCAACAGCGCCTCAAAGAAGTTCATCTGACCGTCTGGACTCAAGCGCATCAACAAGAGACTTTCTCGCAAGGCAAAACTTCCCAAACTCTTAGCCTCTACTCTGGCGCCCGACTTGAAAAGAGCCATCGCGCACTCACCGACTCCATTTTGCAGCATCGAGTTGAGGTTTCGAGTGACTCTCTTTTTAATCGGTCCTTTGAAGACGCCAGGCGATGGACGCTGAGCTACTCAAGCTCGATGCTTCTGGATCTGGGCTCGGGTCAGATTTTGAATCCTCGTTATCGAGTGGAATTTTTGAGTGATCTCGAGGACTCCTGGAGTATTCATCCTGGTTTCGGTGGACGTCACGAGATCGCTTCTGTGATACCTTTGAGAATTCTTTGGAATGCATCTTGGATCTCTCGCGCACCTACTTTTTTTGAAATGTACTTTCAGGACCCCTTTTTTCGTCCGAATCCCCGACTGAAACGACAAGAGAGTTTGCTCGCCGATTTGGGAGCTGAATGGACAGACGATCATCTGAATCTTTCTTCAGTCTTTTTTGTGAGCCGAAGCCAGCACTTGATCGAAACGAGTGTGAAGTCGCCAACACTTTCGACCGTCGAAAATCTGGGTAGCACTCTCACTTGGGGATTAGAGAATCAGGGCCAATGGCGATTGGCTCAAGCTCTGGATATTCAAATGTCTTACACCTACCAACAATCACGCCGCGGCAAGCTGGATCGACTCTATCAGCCTCGTCACCGACTCGGCGTGAAGACCAATTACGCTCTGACTCGCTTTGTCTCTTGGCAATCTTTCTTAGACACTCGAAGCCGAGTTCGAGTGCCCGACTTTTACTCGAACCCCTGGATCGACTCGCAGTGGAATCTCGGCTTGGGCGCTCTTTTACAAAAAGATAAAAATTCTTTTAGCATCCGATTAGAAAATCTCTTGGCCTGGGAGCGAGAAGAGATCAAAGACTATCCTCTCGGCAATGCCCCGACCCTGCGCCTCTCTTTCGAAAGAAATTGGTAAGCTTGTTTAAATTTGCCCCGTTAGCTCGTTCAGAATATGAATATTGGCGGGCAACACGAGCTGCTGCTTGGCTTCTTCGAGTCGATACCAAGCCAACTCCGAATGAGCTTCGAAATCTTTGCGATTCAAATCCAGCGCATCCAGCTCCACAAAATAAAAGCGAAGCTCAATCATGCGATCGGGGTACTCCCACAGCACCGTGCGAAAGTGCGAAGCTCGACGAACCTCACAAAATAGCTCTTCACGAAACTCGCGAACTAAAGCTTGTTCATCCGTTTCCCCAACTTCTATTTTTCCTCCAGGAAACTCCCAGTAGCCTGCAAAACGACCTTCACGATCGTGCCTCTTCCCCATGAGAATTCGTCCTTCTTGAACAAAAATTCCCGCAACAACTTGATATCGCTCTTTAGAAGTCACCAGAATGATCTAGCTTAATTGGGGAAGGAGTCGCGAGACTTTTCACTCAAAACGTAAAAACCCTCGGCGAATTTTCCTTGAACATAGCCTGGCGAGTTTAGTGCGTGAAGAGACCGACTGAAGTCAAAAAACCCATCACCCCAAGAATGAAGGCCCGACTCTTGACGCGAGCGCTCATCAAAGAGGACAACGCAGGCCTGACCGCACTTCTCTTGGTCTTTGATTCGCCCTTTAGGAGCTTTCTTTGATGCCTCGGACTGCATGGAGTTCCTCTTTATTCACGTCATTCCGAATTCTCTATCGAAATGTCCCGGAAATTTAGCCGGTTTTTTAAGTTTAGCCCTTTAGTTTTAAACTACACACTAAAAATAGGGTCTGGTTAAAAAAAAGCAAGAAACTTCCTGTAAACCACCTGAATCTCTTGTCATTTTAAAGACTGTAAACGCTGAAAAGCTTATCCAGAGCGGCCAAAACATCTCGCAGATCATCCTCTTTGATGTCAGGAAATATCGGTAACGAGAGTTCTCGCGAAAACTCTGCTTCGGCCACCGGACATAAACCCCGCTTGTAGCCACGTGCTTGATAGTGAGGATGCCAATACACGGGCATATAGTGCACTTGAGCCCCAATATTCTCGGCGCGCAGAGCTTTTAAAAACTCACCGCGATCTACCCGAAGTCGCTCGAGCTTTAGTCGGATCGGAAACAGATGCCATGCCGATTCAGATTGGGGAGTCACTTGGGGAAGCTCGATCGCATCGAAAGCTTTCAACTCTCGTCGATAAAAATCTGCAACCGCTTTTCGCCTCTCAATAAATCGATCTAGTTTTTTCAGCTGAGAAACACCCAGTGCTGCTTGCAACTCGGTCATGTGATAGTTGTAACCTAAAAATTCTTGTGGGCTATATCCAGGCTCGATCTCTCCCACGATCCCGTGGTTTTTAAATCGCCGCAAAAACTCAGCTTGAGCTGCGTCTCGAACTAAAACCGCTCCACCCTCTCCCGTCGTCATGCTCTTCACAGGATGAAAACTCAAAACAACCACATCACCGATACTGCCAACGGGCTTGCCATGGTACTTCGCGCCTAAGCTATGGGCAGCATCGACGAGCCAGGGCGCCGCTCTTTTCATTCTTTGATAGTCGCAAGGGTTGCCGGCAAAATCTACGGGCGCCACAATTTGCGCGCTCTCTGGAATTTTTGTCTCGTCGATGTTCAAAGTGTCTGATCTGACATCCACAAAATGAACCTGCGCTCCACAGTACAAAGCCGCGTTTGCAGTGGCGGCAAAAGTAATCGCCGGTACCGCCACTTGAACACCAGGCTTCGCTCCGAGCATCGCCATCGCAGCGTGAAGACCAGCTGTCGCTGAATGATAGGCAACGGCATAAGGCATCTCACAATAAGCAGCGAGAGAATCTTCGAGAAGCTTCACTTGAGGGCCTCGCGTAAGCCAATCAGACTTTAAAACTTTTGCCACCGACTCTAAATCAGACTCATCGATCGATTGCTTGCCGTAGGGCAAATAGGTGGCTCGAACGGGTCGACCGCCCTCTTTGGCTAAAATGCTCAGCTTCATCGCCATTTTGTTTAGTTTACAGGAGTCTGGCCTCTGACGCGATTGAAGTTGTCTTCAGACCGAGAGCCGACTAAGTTTTTGCGATGCTCTGGTCAGCAAGTCCGCAAATGATTCCCTACGTCATCATGGCCATGCTGCCTGCACTGACCTTTCATGAATGGGGTCATGCAGCAATGGCTAAACGCTTTGGCGATAATACAGCGGAGCTGGAGGGGCGCTTGACGCTCAATCCCTTCGCTCACCTGGATCTGTTTGGAGCTCTAGCGATTTTGCTGATTGGCTTTGGTTGGGCCAAACCCGTCCCCGTAAATCCAAACAATCTGCGCGGAAAGTGGGCCGAGTTCTGGGTAGCATGTGCTGGTCCGCTCATGAATATCGCTTTGGCCATCGGCTTTTCGTTCATCTTACTCTCGAATCTCAGTAGCTTTCTTCCCGAACGGCAAGCGGGAATGCTGTCTCAACTTCTGGTGATTTCGATTGTGATGAATTTTGCCCTGGCTCTTTTTAATATGATTCCGATTGGCCCGCTCGATGGTCAGAAAGTTTTGGCTCGCCTACTCCCCTTACGGCAGTCTTTTGCATTTGATGACTGGAATGCTCGCTATGGCGCTATGCTTTTACTCGGAGTGATTTTAGTTGAAATGTTAGTACGCACCGGCCCACTCACTTTCTTGGTTTGGTGGCCCTCTCAGCAATTGACTGCCCTCATTTTGAGTCTAGCGGGGTAGGAGTGTGTCTTTTCAAAACCCGCTCGAAGAAAGATTCTCTCGAGAGTTTTTTTTAAAAATACCAGATCGACCTGGAGTCTATCGATTTCTCGATGAGGACGGACAACTTCTTTACGTAGGCAAAGCTAAATCGCTCAAAAACAGACTCAACTCTTACCGTCACTACACTTCAAAACAAATCTCAAGAAAACTGCAGCGCTTACTCAGACTCATTCGGCAAATTGAGTGGGAAGAGCAAAGCTCGGAGCGAGAGGCCCTCTTTCGAGAAAACGTGCTGCTACGATCTCTCAAACCGCCCTTTAACCGAATGAATAAAAATCCTGAAAATTACTTATACCTTCGGCTACGGCCTTGGAGCCGGGGCTTAGAAATCCGCCTGCAAGCCGAACAACAGTACGAAGCCCATCTCGATTGGCTCGACTTTGGAGCCTTTAGAGCCAAGCGACAGCTTCGCGAGCTGACGCTCGTTTTGGCTCGTGGCCTCTGGTGGGTGCAAGAAAAAAACCCGCCCCCTCCCCATTGGAACCGCGAGCGAAGTCCAAAATCTTTAAATCTTTTGTTTTCAAGCGATTGGTCAGATACTCGCACGAGCTTGATCGACTTTTTAAAAGGCGAGTCTACGTTTTTTTTGAATCAACTCCGCACTCAAAAAGCCTCGGGCTTTGATGCTTTTTTACATGAAAAAGATACTGCAGCCCTTGAGCAAGCCTTTAAGAGTCTGTTTCAGAAAACGGCCCAGATCCGTGAGCTTTTTGGAATTCAATCACCCACACTTTCGGCCTTTGAACTCGATGACCTTTTAATTCACTACCGCGAGATCCGCTGCAAGAAGCCCCTGTCTTAAACGAATGCTGCCTTGCTGTCTCAGACGTGAGAACCTCACTCCCCGAGAGCAGCGGGCGATATCGACATAGAACAGGATTTGTTTGGTTTTTTTGGACCGAGAACTCGGCACAGAGCTTGCTCTCTCCTTCACCAACGATTTGGAGGGAGTAACTAGGGTTTCTGAGTCTTTTGGGAAGTACTCAACCCACCTACTTCATTCAAACAGTTCATTGAAAAGACGACGAGGAGTGTTTTTCGTCTTAGGCAACCCCGCTAGGAATCAGGGCTGCCATCCGACGAGAACCGAGAGGGGTGTTTTCTTAGCCTTGCCATACGCACCACACCACACGCACACGCATCCTGATTGGTTTAAGTCCGACAGAGAGGGGACCTCCTCCCCCTCTCTGTCATTTTTTGAAACGCTTTCTGAACTAAAGGCGCCCCCCTTTTCAGACTCACCCACATGAGTTAAAGGTCTCGATCGTCATGCCTTTTATTGTCTTCATTTTATTGATTTCGCTCTTCAGCTTTTTTTCACTCAGCGCGCAAGATTTCTATTTTACAAAGCCCACTAAAAATCAGGAGGGTTACACTCTCTACCGCGTGATGGAAAGAGGGAGCACCTGGCGCGTGCTTCAGTACAATTTAGCAAAAGAGTCTGATAAAAAAACAAATCGGCGCCTTGAGGGTCGTTTGATTCGACTCAGAAGCGCAGATTCCGAAGAAGTCGTGGACCCACAAGAATTTGAGGCTCGTATGATTCCGGCGCAGGTTTTTAGCTACCAAGGAGAACTTTCCGTTCTAAGACCGGCAAAAAGCCTGAGACTTGATCTCGTCGCTGAAAATTTTGAAGGCAAGAAATTGGTGTTTGATGAGGTCCTCAAACAACAGCTTCGGCCCTGGAGACGGGGCGAAAAAAACAGAGTCACTCTCAGCCTTTCGGAGCGGCTCAAAATTCGAGACCAGATCGAAGCTGAACTACTCTCTGACATTCAGCGAAGCACCGATCATCGCAACCAAAAATCTCTCTCTGCCTCGGCATTCATCACTTATCTCCAAAAGACTTTTTCAGCAAAAAGGGCCGAGAGACTTGTCATTCATCGAACCTTATTCGGTGAATTTCGCGGTCATCTCTCTTTAGCTCATTTGTTTTGGACCTTTCGTGCGATGGAAAATCGAGCACTCCATCCTGCGTTTTCACCGAGCATCTCTGATCGCTTCGGAAAGCTTTCTCAGTGGATGCCCGACACGCTCTTGGCGGCAGCTTTAGAGTCGGAGCAGTTTAGTTGCTGGAACTCCGATGATCCAAATTGTAAGGCTTTGCTTGAGCTCAACGATCATGAGGCCAGTGACCAAATTGCTCGCTTTATTGCCAACAACGAAGCGGGATTGATTGGAATTCAAGGCACAGCGCCCGAGATTACGCATTACTACTCTCCAAGCGCTCGACCGAAAAATATTTTTGGAAATCCGAAGCCCCCTGATTGGACTAAAAATTCGTGTATGCGCAAACTCAATCTCCCAGGCGTCTTCACCGACGAAGATCCGACTGATTTAAGCTTGGTGGATTCTGATTATTTTGTGGGCTTTCTTGAGCGAAAACCCTGTGAGTAAGAAGGGCGTCAGAGACGCTCTTTGATCCGATCCAGGGCCGAGCGAATCACCTGGTTTCTTTCGTTACTCGCTTCAGCCGATAGCGCAACTTGAATCAGCTCGATCTCGGATCGAAGAGCTGTTGCAGAAGTCTCGCTCTTTGGCTTCGCCAGCTCAGACCTGGTCACAGGGACTGCCGTCAAATTCAAATCTGCCTCATCGCTCGACTCCGGTACAGGCGTTACAGCTTGTTCTACTGCCGCCAAAAAGGGGGTTGGAGGAGTTTGAACTTGAATTCCCATCTCCCAATCCTGAATATGACGACGAAACTTTGCCAAAACCGGTTCCAAGATTTGTCTCTCGATGGGATCGAGTCGCAAAATGCTCAGTTTATAGTAATTGTGTCGCGCTTTAAAATAACTCAAATCTGATCGCGCAGAGCGATCGGCCTGAAGAAGCTTGGTATTTTCTGTGCGGATTGATTTAAAAATAGAGCGCGCTTCCATCCCCAAAAGATCGATGTCGACTTTGATCACTTCAGAGTTTTTAGGCTCTAACCGAGTGTCCGACGTCCTGCCCGACCCATCGTTACCGTGCATGGCCACCCAACTCCCCAGATTGTTTCGATCGAATCGCACTGAAATTATCCTTTGTCGGCTTAGCTTTTACCGATTTCAAAATTAGCAATCCCACCCCAACTTCTACAACAGAGACACAAAATAAAAACTAGCTCCATGCCCTGTCAACGAAGCATCCAGATCTGTGCATAATTTTTGAGTTTTGGGGATTATCCCTCAACAGAGTCGACAATAAAACTTCAGGCTGAATTCTTTAACTCTTGCCAAATGATAAATCTATCTAACGACTCCGCTTCGAAATCAGTTTAGGCTAGCGACACTATGGCAAAAACCCGGACTAAAAAACCTCAGATGGGCATTTCTGATGAAGATGCTCTTGTTTATCACGAATATTTGTCGGCCGACAAATCACAGCGTCTGCCTGGCAAGATTGAGGTTATCTCCTCCAAAGCCTGCTTCACTCAGCGTGACTTATCCCTCGCCTACACCCCGGGCGTTGCAGCAGCTTCAATGGCGATTGCTAAGAATCCAAAAAAGGCAGCCGACTTAACAGCTCGAGCGAATTTAGTCGCCGTCGTCTCCAATGGAACGGCCGTTTTAGGTTTAGGGGATGTGGGGCCGCTAGCGGCTAAGCCGGTGATGGAGGGAAAAGCAGTTCTATTTAAACGTTTCGCCAATATTAACGTGTTTGACATCGAACTCGATGCTCCCAACCCACAGGATGTCATCCGAGCCTGCCAAATGCTAGAACCCACCGTAGGCGGGATCAATCTTGAAGACATTAAATCTCCCGAATGTTTTTTAATCGAAGAAGAGCTTCGAAAAACTCTCAAAATTCCTGTTTTCCACGACGATCAGCACGGGACAGCCATTATTGTCACTGCGGCACTCTTGAATGCGCTAAAAATTTCAAAAAAGTCGGCGGCAAAAGTAAAGGTAGTTTTTAGTGGGGCCGGTGCTGCAGCTATTGCTTGTGCGAACTTGATTCAATCGATCGGTATTCAGAAAAAAAATATTGTACTCACTGATAAAAATGGAGTTGTGCATGCCGGACGAAAGGATCTCGATCATTACAAGATGCAGTATGCACACAAACTCAGCGCCCGATCTCTCAAAGAGGCTTTAAAGGACGCGGATGTTTTTGTCGGGCTGTCGGTAGGAGGGCTTGTCTCTCCAGCCATGATACAAGCCATGGCGAAGTCTCCCATTATTTTTGCTCTCGCCAATCCCACTCCTGAAATCGGATACCACGAAGCAAAAAAAGCGCGGCCCGATGCCATCGTGGCGACCGGACGCTCTGACTACCCCAACCAGATCAACAATGTTCTTGGTTTCCCTTATATTTTTCGAGGGGCCCTTGATGTCGAGGCAACCTGTATCAACGACGAAATGAAGCGGGCGGCTGCCGAGGCCCTAGCACTTCTCTCTCGGCAAGAAGTTCCTGAGTTTGTAGCCCGCGCCTACGAAGCTGAGTTTTTTACTTTTGGACCTGATTATTTTGTTCCTAAACCTTTTGATACTCGCGCCCTCTACTGGGTGGCTCCAGCCGTTGCGGAGGCGGCTATGAAATCCAAGGTCGCCAAAAAAACGATTAACATCGAAAGCTATCGAGAAGAACTTCGAAAGCAAGTAGATGAATCACGCCAAGTATTAGGGTCAGCAGTCATCAAGGCCAAAAAGAAGCTTCGTCGCCTGGTTTTTCCTGAGGGAAATCACCCGCGAATTTTACGTGCTGCTCGGATCTTGAAAGAGGAGGGACTGGCTCAACCCATCTTGCTGGGATTCAAAAAAGAAATTCTTGCTCTCTCCGAGGCTCAAAAAATTAATGTCGATGGGCTTCAAATCATTGATCCCTTAGAAGCCAAGGAGCGCTCTGCTTATGCCGAACGCTTCTATGAGCTTCGTCAACGAAAGGGCATGAGTCCGGCGGAGGCCGATCAGCTTCTTCAGCGAAGAACCTATTTTGGACTGATGATGGTAGAGACCGGGGCTGCCGACGCACTTGTTTCGGGTCTTACCAAAAGCTACCCTGAAACCATTCGACCAGCGCTTCAGATTATTCGCATGAACGAGCGCTACCAACACGCTGCTGGAATTTTTGTGGTTCAAATTCGAGATCGCATTTTGTTTTTTGCAGACACAACGGTCAATATTGAGCCAGACGCGGCTTGTTTAGCAGAAATTGCCATGCACACTGCTGAAGTAGTCGAATTTTTTGAAATGGAGCCGCGCATTGCTCTGCTCAACTTTAGTAACTTTGGATCCGCAGAACATCCTTCGAATGATATCATTCGAGAGGCTCTTCGGTTGATTCGAAAACAGAAACCTGGATTGGTGGTTGACGGTGAGATGCAGGCCGATACAGCCGTGACCGCTGAGCTTTTAACTCGCTATCCTTTTAATGAGCTAAAGCAGCCAGCCAATGTTTTGATCTTCCCCAATTTAGCAGCGGGTAATATCGCTTACAAATTGCTTCAGCGACTGGGTAACGCCAGTGTGATTGGCCCCATACTTGTAGGACTGCGCAAGCCTGTACATGTGCTTCAACAAGGGGCGAGCGTTGAAGAAATTGTAAACATGGCAACCATCGCTGCAGCAGAATGCAATGATCCCAAAAAAAGAGCGCCCCGTAACGGCGCTTGAGAGAGGAGTAAACACCGAAATCATGGCGAAAGAAATAGCGACGCTCGCTGGCGGATGTTTTTGGGGGGTGGAGGAACTTATCCGAGCTCTGCCGGGAGTCTTGAATACCGAGGTTGGCTACACTGGCGGCCTTCAGGCTGCGCCTAAATATGAAGAGGTCAAAACGGGGGTGACGGGACATGCCGAGGCCATCCGAGTTGAGTTTGATCCTCTTCAAATCAGTTACGAAGATCTTCTTCTTTTCTTCTTTAAGATTCACGATCCCACGACCCGCAACCGACAGGGTAATGATCGGGGTTCTCAGTATCGATCGGTAATTTTTTACCACAGCAACCAACAACGAGATGTCGCCGAGAAGGTACGAGATCGAGTCCAAGCCGCGAAGGCTTGGAGTGGAGACATTGTCACCGAGATCGTCGAAGCGAATGATTTCTATAACGCAGAAAGCTATCATCAGGATTATCTTCAAAAGAATCCCGGTGGCTATACTTGTCATTTCATTCGTAAAATAGACTTCTGATGCGACTTTTAAGTCCTTATTTTTCATTTTCTACGCGTGCGGAGTCGTGGAAAAAAATTTCAAATGGGGTCTGGGATGTGGTG